>NZ_JABWMS020000110.1:0-6706 GCF_013369155.2 Escherichia sp. 94.0001
GCTATAACTGATATAGAGGATAAGCTACGTCAGTTTTTTAATGAGGAACCATTTGTGCAACGGACAAAGCCTGAAATAACAAAAGGAGAGTTTTTTCATAGCATTTATAAATCGCATATCAAATATGAATATGATGTTCTCGATAGAAAGATATTTCCTCATGAAAGCACCAGAAATGCTATGGGAGTTGCAGAGAAAAAGGGAATTAAAGAGAATGCGACCTTAATGCTGGAATATTATAAAGTTGAGAAGGCAATTTGTATTTACACGAACAGAAAAGTTTCCCATACCCTAAATCGTGCAGGAGGGTTTTATAAAACCATTCTGATTAAAACCAGTGTTTTTGGGGATTATTTTTTTGACTTTTGCAATTCAGTTTGCCTGCAGATAGATGAGTTGATTGAGTATGGTACGAAAGAAACAGTGAGGCGACATCAGATTCGTAGTACAGGATTTTGTACTTTTCATATTCCGATTTTTTATATCAATAATAAGGCTGTAATAGTGCCTGTTCTGAGAACAGAGGAAGTTTCACAAAGTTCCAGAACAGGTGGAGATGTTATTATTATTAACCCATTTGAAGATGAATGATTATGGCCCGCGTAGATTTATTCATAACCCAGAAATCGTGGTGTAAATGATGAACAGAAACCGCTTTCTGAGGTTAAAGAGAGCAATCATTACCCGGGAGTGGCCAACTCTTTTATCGAGTACTTTTCCGATGTATCTGGAGAGTCTCCCTTAGAAAAGAGTAATGCGACTCAGGAAAAAACAGGTTCAATAATTAATTCATGATACCAGTTTGAGGCATTATGGCGAGTTTTGCATACATAGACTCTGAAAAATGGTCAAAACTTAATCGCTTAAAATCCATGATTCAGAGATATTTTAAAGAACCACTATTGCAGTTAACAGGCGAATTGGGTCGCCCGGATTATACTCTGGCAGACAGAAAACGGTTAGTTCGACTCCTGACGCAGGATATGCAAAGGGGTGATATTCTGATTACTAAATCGTTAACTTGTTTTGGTAATACGCCGGAAAAAATACAGGAGGTTTTATCTTTAAGTATCAGACAAGGTATTAATATTTGCTTTTTTATGTCATCAGAGTTGCCGGATGGTGATGATATTCCTGTGGTACTCACCGGGATGATTTTACCTACAGATATTAGAGGAAAAATTCCCGACATCAGTATCCGGAAAATTAAAAGAAAACCAGGAAGGAAAGAAGGGAGTATTCATAGTAAAAATATCAGACAGTTGAAATTGCAGGGGTTCAGTCAGTCACAAACAGCCAGAAAATTAAGCATCAGTTTATCCACTGTAAAAAGACACTGGGATAAAGGTATTGTTGATCTAACTGCAGAGTAATATTTTATAGTCCTTGTAGCTATTGGCAATGGAGTTATAAATGCATGTGCGTTGGATAGGTAATATATGTTATATCTGTGATGTATAGTATCTGGTATATGTGTAATGATGGATATGATGTACTAATAGAGCTAATGGTATTCTGATACCAAATAATTAGTTGTGTGTAGATCATAACTCTGTTTAATGTTTTAGTACGTTCTAATGTAACTGTGTAACATCATCCTGTTCTCTAATGTAACAATAGGCAGTAGCGTTTTTCTTAATTGACGCCCAGAGGGTTATATATCCCTCTGGGAACTACTGATACGAATATTAATATCTGCTTCTGTTGTGTATTGGGTAGGTTAACTATTAGCTTATCCCTGAAAGCAAAAGGAATATTAACATGATTACGATTGAAACTCTTTACGGTGAATGTCATGAGGCTCACGGGTTAAAAATAAGAAACCAGGTGAATAACCTCTTCCAGAAACATCCCAGAATAACGGCAATACGGGTGGATCTCCATTATCCTCCCGTGATTGACAACGGGGATACCATTACCTGTTTTCCTAACCTGAGTCCCGGAGAGATATCTCGTTTCCGTAACTCGCTGAATGCGAAAATTAATGCAGATCAACACCGTAAAAAACAACAAGGCAAACGCACCTACGCAACGTCGGTTTGTATTATCTGGGCGAAAGAATATACGCAGTCCTTTAAATGTCATTATCACGTCTGCCTTTTTTTTAACAAAGACGCCTATTACCACCTGGGAGACTATGAGCGCTCTGACACCCTGAGAGGGTTAATTACCGGAGCCTGGTACAGTGCCTTAGGGTTAGAACTGGAAGATCACCAGGGACTAGTTCATTTCCCTGCTAATGGACGTTACATCCTGGATATTAACGATCCTGATTTCCCTGAGCAGTATCAGCGCTTATTGGCACGTCTGGATTATCTGACGAAGCTCGACACTAAAGCATCAGGTCAGCGTAACTTTGGCTACAGCGGTTTTTGACCTATTGTAACTGTAAGGTGATTTATTATGTATACAGAATCAAACATTAAGCTTTCCTGTAACGTCCTCTGGCAAAAGTGTGTCCTTGCAACTCTGTATCGGGCTGCAGCTACACATCCTAAAATTAAATTATTACAATTTAAATTAATACCTTGCCCAGGTATGAATAAGGCAATTCCCTCTCTGATGGCTGATTTTACTGGTGAACTGCATAGACTAATTTCTGAATATTTGCAGTGCAAGCGACGTAAAGATAAATCTGTTGAGCCCGCCCCTTTATATTATCTCTGGAGTAGGGAAGCTGTGGCTAACGATACCACTCCTTATCTTATGGTACTGCTACTTAATAACGATGTCTGGTGTAAGAGTCGTGAGGTGGTGGTTCTCAGAAATCTGATTGAGCAGGCGTGGGGAAAAGTATTGGACGAAGATAACTCAGTTACACATCTGGTTGTGTATCCTGAAGTGCTGTCGTTGGTATTTGATGCAGCTAACACATATAACGCTGAGCCTGGTGTACTGGAACAGACGGCCCAAGCTTACATTGAATCGCATGGTGCCATTGAACGTCATCTTGGATGTAGTGACTTTTAACATCAGGTGATGCATAAGGGCCTTTCGCTGAGAGGCCCTGTTTACACAATTAAATAAGTCGAACCCGACCAGCAATTTTGACGTTGACGGCAGGATTATTGAGGGGCAATCAATGTGTTTTTCGGCAGTGATTACGGTAGTGAACGGACCTGCTGTCTGAATGGTATCGATCCGCAAGCGTATCTGCGCCATTGGATTTGCCCCTATATTTCCAGACACCTGTTATCACTTAACCCATTACTGGCCCGCTGCCGTAGATATTCCCGTGGCGAGCGATAACCCAGTGCACTATGCGGATGCCATTCGTTATAATGCTCGAACGCCTCTGCAAGGTTCTTTGCTGCCGTTAACCCGTCTGGTTTGGGCATGATACTGATGTAATCACGCTTTATCGTTTTCACGAAGCTCTCTGCTATGCCGTTACTCTCCGGACTCCGCACCGCCGTGTTCTTCGGTTCAAGTCCCAACATCCGGGCGAACTGGCGTGTTTCATTAGCCCGGTAGCATGAACCATTATCCGTCAGCCACTCCACTGGAGATGTCGGAAGCTCGCTGCCGAAGCGGCGTTCCACCGCTCCCAGCATGACGTCCTGTACTGTTTCACTGTCGAAGCCGCCCGTAGTGACCGCCCAGTGCAGTGCCTCACGGCCACAGCAGTCCAGCGCGAACGTGACTCGCAGTTTTTCTCCGTTATCACAGCGGAACTCGAACCCGTCAGAGCACCATCGTTGATTGCTTTCTTTCACGGCCACTTTGCCAGTATGTGCCCGTTTCGATGGCGGTACAGCGGTTTTTCGCTCAAGCAACAGCGCATTCTGGCGCATGATCCGGTAAACACGTTTGGCATTGATAGCAGGCATACCATCAAGTTCGGCCTGTCTGCGAAGCAGCGCCCATACCCGACGATAACCATACGTGGGCAGCTCTCCGATAACATGGTGTATACGGAGAAGCACATCCGTATCATCTGAGTGACGGCTGCGGCGACCATCTTTCCAGTCATCGGTTCGTCTGAGAATGACGTGCAACTGCGCACGCGACACCCGGAGACAACGGCTGACTAAGCTTATTCCCCATCCCCGGGCAACAAGGGAGACCGTCATTCCCGGTTCAAAGCTCTGCTGAACAATAGCGATCTTTTCCTGTGTAGTACGCCGTCTGCGTTTCTTCGGTCCTAAGACATCAATCATCTGCTCTCCAATGACTAGTCTAAAAACTAGTTTTAAGACTATCACTTATTTAAGTGATATTGGTTGTCTGGAGATTCAGGGGGCCAGTCTAAGTTTGTAGTTTATGATGTTATTGATCGTAATATGTATCTTGAACTCCTGGTCGTGGGTTTTTATCGCGTGTTTTGCAGTATTTCGTGATGTTTTATTGATTCTGTCTTTTATTCGCATCTCGTTTATCTCATCTCTTTAGCTAATATCATCAGATAATCCATTTCTTTCTGCATAATGCTGCGTATCGTTAATAATCCGTCGTATCCATTCTGCTACAGCATGCCTGATAAATACCATCTGTAAGTTATTACCGTTTTAGATCTGATTATGAGCGAAAGCATTAATTCGCTCACAGAGCTTAAAACATCATTAACTTTCAGGAGTCATCAACATGCCTAAATCTTACACACCAAACTGGTTTTTTACCGCTTTACTTGACAATCACATCAATCAAATGATGGCACGCTATTCCTGCCTGCGGGCCTTACGCATGGATTTCTTCTACAGGAAAGATACGCCTGATTTCTTACAACCTGATCATCGCTGGCTTGAATTGCAGTTGCGTATGCTGCTGGAGCAGGTGGAACAATTTGAAAATATCGTTGGCTTCTTCTGGGTGATTGAATGGACGGCTGATCATGGTTTTCATGCGCATGCGGTTTTCTGGATCGATCGTCAAAGGGTTAAAAAAATATATCCCTTTGCGGAGCGGATTACGGAATGCTGGCGGTCTATTACGCATAACAGCGGTTCGGCACACCGCTGTACATATCAGTCGCATTATACATACAACATCAATATTCCTGTGCGCCACAACGATCCTGAAAGCATCGATAATATTCGCGGTGCCCTGCATTATCTGGCAAAAGAAGAACAAAAAGACGGGCTGTGTGCCTACGGCTGCAATGAAGTTCCTGAACGTCCTGCTGCAGGGCGTCCTCGTAAGCCTCACTTCTGAAGCTTAAGGCCTGAGCCTCCACTCCTGGAAACACTCCGTCGGTAAAAACTTACCGCCTTGATTAATGATGTGAACCGAAGTCAACGGAGATCATTCATCCTGAACCTGTATCCGGTGTTCGCCCCTTGTCGGTGACCTGATCTTCCCGTTCTGTTTCGGTTCTTCACGTATTCCATCAACCCCATCCGCAAACCATAACACGTCAGCTCATTCACGGGCAGGACGCGTTGTGGGCTGCGCATAACGGAGCATATCTTATGAATGCTATTCCTTATTTCGACGATAGCCTTGCCCCCTTCTGGCCATCTTATCAGAGCAAAGTCATCGGCGTTCTTGAGCGTGCGCTGCGTGAGCAGTCCGGCTCCCGGGTACGGCGGATCCTGCTTCGTCTGCCATGTGAATATGACACTACCTTCAACAGCAGAAAGACCTGGTTAGGCATGGATTTTATTGAAACCGCCAGTGCGCTGATGAATGCAACACCCGGGCGCGACCTCTGCTGGCTCCTGACCCGTCATCCTGAAAAGCCGGAATACCACGTGGTGCTGTGCGTCAGACAGGAGTATTTCGACGGCCCCGAACTGGACCGGCTGATTCTGGATGCCTGGAGCAACGTACTGGGCTTCGCGTCACCGGGTGAAGCGGCACCGTACCAGAAGCAGATAACACGGGATGTGGTGCTGGACAGTCGTTCACCGGACTGCGAAGACATCCTCAAAGAGCTGATATGGGCGTTCAGTGATTTCGCCCGCGATCGTCGTGGTGTGCGCGATCCGGAAGCCCGTTACCTCGCCGGCAATCCCGGTTGGCAGTGCTGAAAGTAGCACGCCATCCCATTCCCCGTATTACCCCATTCTTCATAAATCTCACTGAGGACATTCTGACCATGTTGACCACAACAAGCCACGACAGCGTATTGCTGCGTGCCGACGATCCCCTGATTGACATGAACTACATCACCAGTTTCACCGGCATGACCGATAAATGGTTTTACAGGCTGATCAGTGAAGGGCATTTTCCTAAACCCATCAAGCTGGGGCGCAGCAGCCGCTGGTACAAAAGCGAAGTGGAGCAGTGGATGCAACAGCGAATCGAGGAGTCACGAGGAGCAGCAGCATGAAACGTGTTTGTAATACCAGTACGCTGGCAATGTGCGAAATGCCGGCGCTGGTATTGTGGAAATCAGCCCTGTCCCTGGTGCTGGCGACACTCCCGCTCATCTTTCTGCTGACACCCTCTGGTCAGCCAGCGGACTATCGTCCTTTCCTGACCGATTCGTCATTCCATTTTTATTGTCTGTAACTAGCATTGCATCGGTGTTGGCCTGTTTGCCTGCGTGTCTGCACCGGTTCAGTAAAATTAGAAAAGGAGTATTTGTCAGCGCCAGTGATAAAAGCCGTAACGGCTAACAATCCTGGCGTTGATACATTCTGTGCAAGCTAGGTGGAATCAATCATCGGATACGCGATCTCATGCCGGGTTGGTGTTTTAAAACTGACGGGTGATGCTGCCAACTTACTGATTTAGTGTATGATGGTGTTTTTGAGGTGCTCCA
>NZ_JABWMS020000111.1:0-6399 GCF_013369155.2 Escherichia sp. 94.0001
CCACTTTGTCTAATTCGTCAGATTCTGACCAGACGGTTCAGGCTGTACGCTTACGGTGTTCACGTGGTTTCAGAAAAAACAGTTAACGCCGGCCATTAATGAAATAGCCATACCGGAACCATTACCAGGTAACGATGGTGAACCAGCCCCTGTTCAGAAATGGAAAGAATATCAGTTCAGTTTATCAACGCCTGTAAATCCTGATGAGTTGTTCCCTTTATTTCAGGATACCGGCGTTCGTCTGAGCAATATCCATTTTGAATTAAACGGCGGTACTTTCAGTTATTCCTCAGAAGGTCATATTTATGCGTCCAGGTAAATTACTCATTATTCCATCCATATTTTTCTTCTCCGGTTTTTCATTTGCAACAACACAACCTCTTGTCACAATAGGAGAACTTGAAGCACAACAAAACCGGAATATTCTTTTACAGGCAAAAGTTCAGGGCGCACAGCTACAGAAACAACTCGAAGAATCAGATGTTACTTCATCATCTGAAACTGTTTCAGGTTTCTCTGGTGTGACTGCCTCTTTGCCATCAGTTTCAGAGCAGCCGACATCTAAAAACAGAAAGGAATTGCCCGTTATTATGGAAATAAACGGCAAAGATAAACGTCTTAATGCCGTTCTTCGCATGGCTGATGGACGTCAGACAAGCGTCACCACTGGCAGCCAGCTTCCAGGCACATCCGTCACAGTGAAGTCGATCTCATTGTCTGGCGTCACGTTAAGTGATGGCACCACCCTTACTTTCTGAGTAACGTGATATGGATAAATATAATCTGAAGGATGCTCTCCTTTTTATATCCAGGGGAGACACCCATGAAATTCTTATAGAAACAAACCAGCGGACAAGGCCTGACGTACAAAGTAATCTCCAGGAGCTGCTAAAATTATATCCGGATATCAACCCAAAAGTAGTCTCGTTGTCGGAGTTACAGGAGGCAGGTCAGGATGAGAAAAACAGAGGCCCGAAAGAACGAATTATTCATCTGAAAGACCTTGCTGATGTCAGTGAAAGTGAGAAGAAAGTTCTATCTTATTTTGAAACTGCCAGAAAACTTGGTGCTTCAGATATTCATTTCTTAATTTCAGAGTCTATTTTCAAAGTTCGCATGAGAATATTCGGTGAACTGCAGACTGTAGATGAAGATCAACCAGCACTGGGCTATTCACTTTGCGCAACAGCCATTCTGTCAATGGCTGATGTCACTGAAACCAGTTTCTTCCCTCAAAGGGAGCAGGATGCGCGCCTGTCCCCACAATTAATGCGAAAAATAGGAATATTTGGTGCACGCTACAGTCACAGACCTACGGGAGACGGTCTGATTGCAGTTATGCGCCTGATACCCGATGACGGAGATAAAGTTCCCACGTTTAAACAACTGGGCTTTATCCCGGAACAAATCCGGTTGCTGAACATAATGCTGCGCCGCCCGGAAGGAAAAATAGTCCTGTCAGGTCCAACCGGTTCCGGTAAATCGACAACGTTACGCAGCGCCTGCCGTGTATATCTTGACGATAATCAGGGGCGACACCTGCTAACAATCGAAGATCCGCTGGAAGGACAGATACTGGGAGCAACACAGACTCCGATTATCTGCGACAAATCCGACGAAGATGCCGTCAAACTGGCATGGAGTCGGGCTATTTCATCGGCAATGCGACTTGACCCTGATGCCATCATGGAAGGGGAAATGCGCGATCTTATCTCGATGATGTCAACCACCTACGCGGCACAGACCGGGCACATAGTTCTGACGACATTACATACAAACTCAGCTCTGGGTATACCGGAGCGAATGATTACGATGGGTATGAATGCCGATCTTATTTGCGATGCGCAATTACTGATTGGGATGATCAGCCAGCGCCTTGTACCAACTCTGTGTCCCTCCTGCCGTATTCCATGGGAAAAGCGAGCACCTGAACTTAGCGACGACGAGCGTGATTACCTTGAGCGGCACTGCAATAAAGATTCACTCTACAGTACAGATAATATCTGGTTCCGAAATCATCACGGATGCTCTGAATGTAATCACGACGTAATCATTAACGGCAGAAAGCGCGGTGAAATAGGTAAAGGCCTCACCGGCAGGACTGTAATTGCTGAGGTGATAGAACCTGATAACCGCTTATTTCAGATTCTGAAAACACGCGGCAAAGTTGCAGCACGTAAATACTGGCTGGAAAACATGAAAGGCATCAGTCGTGTAGAGCATCTTCTTCGCCGTATCAATGAAGGTCTGGTAGACCCTCTTGAAGCCGACAGAATCATCCCTCTGGACGAAGACGAGCGCCTCAGCATCGATGATGTCTAACAGGAGAACAACATGCGTGAAATGAATTTCAGTCAACGGCTGAGGCGTTTCATTGTCAGAAAAACGTTCAGCGCCCCCTACAGGGTGCAGTTTTACGAAGCCCTGCGTTTTCTGCTGGAAAATAAACAGCCATTAAAGACCGCACTGGAACAGATGCGGGATGCCTGGACAGACTTTGGACGAAAATGGCATCCCTTTGCTGAACTGGCCACAGACTGCATTGAGTCTCTTCGTGAAAACAGTGGCGAAAACTCTCTGGAATATACTCTTAGTTTATGGGTTCCTCAGGAAGAGGCCGCAGTAATCAGCGCCGGGATAAGAAGTGGTTCAATTGTGGATGCACTGCAATTCGCCACCACTCTTACAGATGCAAAAGAACAAATCCATCAGGCTATATGGCAAATGGCTATTTATCCGGTGGGATTGTTAATCATGATGACGGGGACATTATATGTTCTGAATACAGAGCTAATACCTGAACTGAGCAAAATAAGCTCCCCCGATTCATGGAGTGGTGCTCTTGGTTTTCTTTATGGATTATCTGTTTTTGTCGATAATTACGGCGCTATATGTGCCGTTCTTTTTGCAGTGATCACAGGTTTAATATCATGGTCTCTGCCAAACTGGAAAAGCCCTGACAGTGTTCGTACTTTTGCCGACAAGATAATGCCATGGAGTATTTATCAGGATATACAGGGAGCAACATTTCTCCTGAATATGGCTGCACTTCTGAAAGCCAAAATGACGACGCTCAACTCGCTAAACATTCTTCAGGAGTTTGCATCACCATGGTTAAGCACACGTCTTGACAGCATTATTTACCGCGTCCGCCAGGGGGATCATCTTGGACTGGCTTTGCGTCAGTGCGGTTATCAGTTCCCATCCAGGGAAGCAGCCAACTTCCTGTCTTTATTACAGGGAGATGGCGCAACAGAGCTAATCAGCAATTATGGTCAACGATGGCTTAGTCAAACACTTCAACGTGTAAAGAAACGGGCAAACGTGATTCGTTTAATTATGCTGATATTTCTTGTCATGTCTCTCATGTTACTGGTTTTTGCCATTATGGATATTCAGTCTATTAGTGACAACAGCATGGGTAACTTTTAAACAAAACGAGGATATTTATGTTAGTAGAAAATATTAATACCACTTTAACTGGAAATAATAAGAAGAATGAGCCTCATGATAAAGGATGGGCAATTTTGGAGCAGGGAACAATAGCGCTCGTTGTTCTTTTTGTTATAGTCGTTGTTCTGGGTAGTTTGTATGCGTTGCGTACAAGAGCCAATGTGGCAACTGAAACCGCAAATATACAAACAATTATCACAAGTGCCCAGAGCCTGCTAAAAGGTAGCGATGGATATACATTTACCAGCAGTGCCAAAATGACAGGTGCCCTCATTCAGATGGGTGTCATTCCCTCTGGGATGACCGTACAGGGCGACAAAACATCTGGTACAGCAACGCTCTATAACGCATGGGGCGGTGCTGTAACTGTTGCCCCGGCTTCAACATCAGGGTTCAACAACGGTTTTACCGTTACCTATGATAAAGTCCCACAGGATGCCTGTATCCAGATTGCCACACGAATCAGTAAAACTGGTTTAACTAACGGCATTACCCTGAACAGTACTGCTCACAGTGATGGAAAAGTCACTACTGAAGAAGCCAGTACGCAATGCAAGGCAGATAATGGCAGCACTGGTACAAACAAACTTATCTTCACCATCAATGGTTAAGGAGTTTTAATGTCAGGGGGTACAGTACCCCTCAGACTTATTTCATTAATCCTGCTTTTTTCTCTTATTCCACCCGCCCGAGCTTCATACGTAGCTCCCAAACAGATCTGGACCAACAAGTGGGACAATTGCTTTGCCGCTGCCGGCGCGCGCTATCAAATTGAACCATTATTATTGAAGGCTATTTCTGCCGGGGAATCTTCGTTGAGGCCGGGCGCAATTAATATAAATAAGGACAAAAAAACAGGTAAAGCCAGTAGCACGGATTATGGGTTGATGCAAATAAACTCAACCCATATTCCAAAGCTGATAAATATGGGCGTAATAAAAAAGTCTGAGGATTTAATTACCAAACCATGCCTTAATATCCATATAGGAAGCTGGATACTGGCAAGACATTTTCAGATATGTGGCGTCAGCTGGAATTGCCTTGGGTCATACAATGCCGGATTCCGTAAGGACAGACATGAAACAAGAGAGCAATATGCCAATAAAATATGGAGAATTTATCGTGACATGAAAGGGATATGTCTTCCCGGACAGGGAGGCAGGCAATGCAGACAATCGTAGGCATAAGTCTATCCCCTGTTTATATACTGCCATTGATGTTCACATTTTCCATTATTGGACGAACTCTGCTATTCAGAGTTCGTTATTTTTTATCTGATACGGGACATCTCTGGTATAAGACACACCCTGCTGTTCTGTCAGGAATATGGCTATACAGTATAGCTGTGGCGTTAATTATTTTATCATCATCACCACTGCTCTACCGTATTCATGCTGTCCTTATTCTTTCGTTCATACTGCAAATGGCGGTAACGGATGCACTGACAGGTTTATTACCAGGAACATTCACCCGACGTTTTTTAATTGCAGGAATGCTATCACAAATCACGACTGATATATGGTGGTTCCGTACAACAGAATTTGCCACTGCTGCAATTGTCTTATTCTGCCTTCATAAATTAGTTAACCGCCATCGTCTTAATATTGGCACTGGAGACCTGTGGCTTATTGCAGGTATTACCGCATGGTCAGGGTTATATAACGCCATATGGTGTGTGTTGCTGGGCACAGGAGGATTTGTCTTATGGCATTCAACATGGTGCATAAAAGGGCATAAAGAAGGCCCTCTGGGTCCATGGCTATGTTTTGGCCATGTCCTTTTGCTGCTGGATAATCTTTATCAACCACTATGGGTAATCTGATGAAAAAATATGACCGAGGCTGGGCATCGCTGGAAACTGGCGCGGCTTTACTGATTGTTATGCTCCTGATTGCCTGGGGAGCGGGCATATGGCAGGACTATATTCAAACAAAAGGATGGCAAACTGAAGCACGTCTTGTCAGCAACTGGACCAGTGCGGCCCGCTCTTATATAGGGAAAAACTACACGACTCTCCAGGGCAGTAGTACCACAACAACTCCTGCCGTTATCACGACAACCATGCTGAAAAATACCGGCTTTTTGTCCAGCGGGTTTACTGAGACAAACAGCGAGGGGCAGCGGTTACAGGCATATGTGGTTCGAAACGCCCAAAACCCGGAATTACTACAGGCAATGGTTGTATCCAGTGGTGGCACACCTTATCCAGTGAAAGCACTTATCCAGATGGCTAAGGATATTACCGCTGGTCTTGGTGGATATATCCAGGACGGCAAAACAGCCACAGGTGCATTACGTTCCTGGTCAGTAGCTTTAAGTAATTATGGTGCCAAAAGCGGTAACGGGCATATTGCCGTATTGTTATCGACAGATGAACTTAGTGGTGCAGCTGAGGACACTGATCGTCTTTACAGATTCCAGGTCAATGGTCGCCCTGACTTAAACAAAATGCACACGGCCATTGATATGGGATCAAATAACCTGAATAACGTTGGGGCAGTAAATGCCCAGACAGGTAATTTCAGCGGCAATGTGAATGGTGTAAATGGCACTTTCAGCGGTCAGGTAAAAGGCAATAGCGGAAACTTTGACGTAAATGTCACCGCTGGCGGTGATATCAGAAGTAATAATGGTTGGTTAATTACTCGTAACAGTAAAGGCTGGCTCAATGAAACTCACGGTGGCGGATTTTATATGTCCGATGGATCATGGGTTCGAAGTGTAAACAACAAGGGCATCTATACCGGCGGTCAGGTGAAAGGCGGTACTGTTCGGGCTGATGGTCGCCTTTATACTGGTGAATACTTACAACTGGAAAGAACTGCCGTTGCTGGCGCATCATGTTCGCCTAACGGCCTTGTAGGCCGCGATAATACAGGGGCAATACTTTCGTGCCAATCCGGTACGTGGAAGACTTCTGGTTCGCTCAATGGTTCTTACACAAAC
>NZ_JABWMS020000112.1:0-6212 GCF_013369155.2 Escherichia sp. 94.0001
CCTGTTTACCTCTTTCTCAGGGAGTTTAGTCTCCAGGATTCCCGGGGCGGTTCACAACATCAAAATGCTTCGCCCCTTTGCCCACTTCTTCATCCGGGGTAAAGGCGACGCGAATATCACCATGCGGAATGTTTTTTTGTTGCAATACCGCCAGCGCGGTCATGATTTCTGCAATACCTGCTTTGTCATCGGCACCTAACAAGGTTTTACCATCGGTGGTAATCAGCGTCTGACCCAGTAGCTGATGCAGCACCGGGAACATAACCGGTGATAAAACTTCATCGCCGATACCCAGCGCAATATCGCCACCGCGATAGTTTTCAACGATTTGCGGATTCACATTTTTGCCGCTGCAATCCGGTGAGGTATCCACATGAGAAATAAAGCCAATCGCGGGGATATCGCCAGGGACGTTAGCCGGTAACGTCGCCATCAACGTGCCCTTCTCACTTAAGGTCACATTGATAAGCCCCATCTCTTCGAGCTGCTCTTTCAGCAGATGCAATAACTTCCATTGGCCTTCCGTGCTGGGAACCTGTCTCACCCCGGCTTTTGATTGGGTATCCAGAGACACGTAGTTCAAAAATCGCTCAAGTAGTTTATCCATGTAGTCACCCTCACTTTTTGTGACAACATTATTAAGAAGCAAGAAAAGACAAATATTGCGTCAGGTCACTTTTACCCCTGCAAGAGGGAATATTTATCAGCATTACCTTAATGAATATAAAGCTAAGCCAGTAATTCACAACAAAGATTGGCGATTCAAGCGGTTTGCCGTAGAATTACCGCCCTCATTAAGAGTCACCAAGGTGGTTAACCACAAACCCCGCATCGGTAAGCCATCCGTTGCGTTTACATGGGACAGAGTAAAAAATTGAATAAACAATCGAGTTCGCTTTCACCGCTGGTGCAATTGGCGGGAATTCGCAAATGCTTTGATGGTAAAGAGGTCATTCCCCAGCTGGATCTGACTATCAACAATGGCGAGTTCCTCACGCTGCTTGGCCCTTCTGGCTGCGGTAAAACAACCGTTCTTCGCCTGATTGCAGGTCTGGAAACTGTTGATTCCGGACGCATCATGCTGGATAACGAGGACATCACCCACGTTCCGGCGGAAAACCGCTATGTGAACACTGTTTTCCAAAGCTACGCACTTTTCCCCCACATGACCGTGTTCGAAAATGTGGCCTTTGGGTTGCGCATGCAAAAAACCCCCGCTGCTGAAATTACGCCCCGCGTGATGGAAGCCCTGCGGATGGTGCAGCTGGAAACCTTCGCTCAACGCAAACCGCATCAGCTCTCTGGCGGTCAACAGCAACGCGTTGCCATTGCCCGCGCGGTGGTTAACAAGCCTCGTCTGTTGTTGCTGGATGAGTCGCTCTCAGCGCTGGATTACAAACTGCGCAAGCAAATGCAGAACGAGCTGAAAGCGTTACAGCGTAAGCTTGGCATTACATTCGTGTTCGTAACTCACGACCAGGAAGAAGCACTTACCATGTCGGACAGGATTGTGGTGATGCGCGATGGTCGCATTGAGCAAGACGGCACGCCGCGTGAAATCTACGAAGAGCCGAAAAACCTGTTTGTTGCTGGGTTTATCGGTGAAATCAATATGTTTAATGCCACGGTCATCGAACGTCTCGACGAGCAGCGCGTACGCGCCAACGTTGAAGGCCGCGAATGTAATATCTACGTTAACTTCGCCGTTGAGCCAGGGCAAAAACTGCATGTTCTGCTACGTCCTGAAGACTTACGCGTTGAAGAGATTAACGACGATAACCACGCTGAAGGCCTGATTGGTTATGTTCGCGAGCGTAACTACAAAGGCATGACGCTGGAGTCGGTTGTTGAACTGGAAAATGGCAAGATGGTGATGGTCAGCGAATTCTTCAATGAAGACGATCCTGACTTTGACCACTCTCTCGACCAAAAAATGGCCATTAATTGGGTAGAAAGCTGGGAGGTCGTACTGGCTGATGAAGAACACAAGTAAGTTCCAGAATGTAGTGATTGTCACTATTGTCGGTTGGCTTGTGTTGTTTGTCTTTCTGCCCAACCTGATGATCATTGGCACCAGCTTTTTGACCCGCGACGACGCCAGTTTCGTCAAAATGGTCTTTACGCTGGATAACTACACGCGTCTGCTCGATCCGCTTTATTTTGAAGTGCTATTGCACTCGCTGAATATGGCGCTGATCGCCACCCTCGCCTGCCTGGTGCTGGGCTACCCGTTTGCCTGGTTTCTGGCGAAGCTGCCACACAAGGTGCGTCCGCTGCTGCTGTTTCTGCTGATTGTTCCGTTCTGGACCAACTCATTGATTCGTATTTACGGGCTGAAAATTTTCCTCAGCACCAAAGGCTATCTCAACGAGTTTTTGCTCTGGCTGGGCGTTATCGATACACCAATTCGCATCATGTTCACGCCTAGTGCGGTGATTATCGGTCTGGTTTACATTCTGCTGCCGTTTATGGTGATGCCGCTGTACTCCAGTATCGAAAAACTGGATAAGCCGTTGCTTGAGGCGGCGCGCGATCTCGGTGCCAGCAAGTTGCAGACCTTTATCCGCATCATTATCCCACTGACGATGCCGGGAATTATTGCCGGATGTCTGCTGGTAATGCTGCCAGCGATGGGCCTGTTCTATGTGTCCGACCTGATGGGCGGTGCGAAAAACCTGCTGATCGGTAACGTCATCAAGGTACAGTTCCTCAATATTCGTGACTGGCCGTTTGGTGCAGCCACCAGCATTACGCTGACTATCGTAATGGGCCTGATGTTGCTGGTTTACTGGCGCGCTTCTCGTCTGCTGAATAAGAAGGCAACAGAAATAGATAATTAGTGCTTTATATTCAAAAGGTTAATAGGAAATTTGGCATGCTTTTTACTGTCTAGTAAACAGCATGCCTCTATCCATAAAATCAAACAGTTGCAATCTAATTTTGGAGAACGTTTTTTCTTCTCCCTTTTAGCAAATCGCTATAAAAAAACAACAAATGGTATAAAAATGAGCAATCCTAATCCATGCATGACGGACTGGAGAAAGTATTCGCAAAAGTTAAAATCAACAGTCTGTTGATTTTGAGATATAACTCTCTTTTCTAATATTGACACCTTGGCTTTGCTGGTTGCTAAAATTAGCTTGTTGATTAGCAGTATGGATAGAACTTACACTGTTATTTACTTCTAAAAATGGAATTTATCAATGCTTCCTACATCGCAATTACGACCGTCCGGGACATTCTACTCCAATTCCGCAGAAACATCAGCAGGCATCAAAAGCGAAATCACACCAACTCAGATAGAAGAAGCGCGGGCCATTGGTCGTTTATATATCAAAGATTGTGATATTGAGTATCTGCCACAGTTACCAAACGAAATAACATCAGTTACAATCGAAAACTGCAACAACCTGACAACCCTTACAGGATTGCCGGTTAATACACAAAACCTCTCCGTCATTAACTGTGAAAAATTACAAATCACAGACATGCCATCAACCGTAAAAAATCTACATATTGAATTAACTGATTCACCATTTATACATTTCATATCTGAAGGCATCGAGTGCCTGACGGTTTGCCACTGCTATATATCTGGAGTGCCAGAGAGTGTCCGCTACCTTGAAATAAAAGGTAGCGCCACAGACAGCATAAAAAATGTTCCAAACGGGTTATCATCTCTCAGCATCAATAGCTATAACCCGGAGAATCAGGCCAGAATTGACAACCTGATATCACCGTCACTGAAGACGCTATCGCTGACTGGATGTAGCAATATTATACTGCCGGAGAAACTTCCGGAGAGTGTGACATCGGTAACCATTCATGCGGAGCAGAAAACCACGTGGAACATCGGTGTTGAAGGGATGCCTGATGGGTTGGATCTTGATTTACAAAATGTACTACTCTCTCCAGATGTAGTTAAAGCAAAAAACATCACCTTTCAGGGCAACGCTCTGGATGTGGCCTTATACTTTCGCGAGGGAGACATTGTCTATGGACTATCTTCACCCAGAGAAAAACTTGTCAACAGCATTAAACTAGTTAACGACTTTTCCAAAAAAGATATTATAACTCAGAATACGTTAACAAACGCAGTATGGGACCCCAGAACACCTCGCAAATATAAGCAAGATCCACTTATCAAAAGAGCATTAAATGAACACGAAAGAGGGATAAAATTTAAACAACACTTAAAGAATCACAATAATTATAATGTTACCATGGCCAACCTTTCCGTATACAATCGCGACAAATTATGGGCAAAAACAAGCAAGGCCGGCCTGGAGTTTCAGACATTAACACGCAATAAAACGGTTATTTTTTGTGCGGATGAACTTGTCAACTCACTCAAACTCATTGCTAACAAGTCAGATGGTTATGGTCAGAGTATTACAGCCAGCGAATTACGATGGATTTATCGCAACAAAGACAACGACCAGATAATGAAAAACATAAAGTTTTACTTGCGTGGGAAAGAGATACCAGCAGAAAAAATATTAGGCGCACCAGAGTGGAAAGACTACAACCCCAAATACTCTGGAGCCACATATAAGTATTCTTAATGATACCTACTCACAACGAAAGAACACAAAACAATATATCGTAGTTCAAAGGACAAAGCACGATGCCATTTTCAATCAAAAACATATTTTCAAATTCAAAAGGAAACTACCCAGAAATATCTGGACCTGTGCAGGACAAGCCAGTATCGAAGAATTGTACACTAACCTCAACAACATGCTCTATGAATGACTACACAGTATTCAGCAGAAAATCCTGCACTTTTGACATGCGTCCACCCGGAGCAGGAGACAGAACCTCAAAACTAAAACTCGCAGCTACTGAGATGACATGGCTATCTAAAACTATAGAAACAGAGATACACAACACAAAAGAATAGCAACCACTTACCAGAGAACACAAAAAGCCACAGACCCGAAACACCTGACTGCAAGCAACCACCTCCATAGGAGGTGGTTTTACCATGAACTTCCTGTGTACTGACTTGTGTTCATAATAATATTTTTGTGTTTAAACTCAATAAAGTCACAAAAATGATTGTAATCATGCAATGTAGTAAAATTAAAATATTTCTTAATTCCTTTTCCTAATCCATCATAATATGGATGAGCATCTACTTTTTTGTGCATAAAAGACAACCCCTCAAGTAAAGCCGGATGATTACTACGATTAACAATTATTGCACCATTTTCAATATTTACACTGTCATTACGACGATCAACATGTACTGCAATTCCATCTGGAGCACGCATTACACCAAGCTTACCTGTAAGCATCATATCCATATCAAGATATATACACCCCTCACCGGATAAAATCCCATGATTCTTTGTGTTATCTGTGCATCTAAAGATTTCTCCTGCCTTCAATAAGGCTAAATTTCTGAAGAAGTCAAACCATGTATGATCTCTCTTCTCTGCATACATATAAATCAAAGAATCCTGCGCATTTGAAATTTTACTCAACTCTTTCTCCAACAGATTCAACAAGTATTCATCTCTTTTGGCTTCAGAGCGTAACTTTTGCTCACATATAATATCATGATAAATATCTGATAGTTTTCTATCATACATGCTGAAATCAACATTTTCCCGATATATTATCATTATATTTTCAAAATCTTGTTCCAGTTTTGAAAAAGCAACCTTTTGGCTGAATGAAAAATCGCCATCAACAAAAACACCTATCATACGCTCACTCTCTATCCTTGCCGTATTCATGACATTATCTAAATAGGGATGCTGCTTAGTATTAACTATTGGAACCTCATCTTTCTTATATTGTTCAGGATTAGGTTCAAACCACTGAAAAAGAATAGGCGTTTTTTCATCAATGACCTTTAACTCATATTCCTTTCCTGCAAAAGAAACCGTTTGACAGGGGGAACTCTGCACTATATTTGCTGAGTTATGGAAAGTTGTCCTTATCGGTGAAAGCATTCGTCGTCCTGTTTATCCATATTTTCTTCACAACTAACTCTTTAATCTATTAATTATATTGGCATACTCAACCACAAAACCTCCAGCAGTTTTGCCACCTTTGGTTTCCTAACAAACATCACCATGACATGACAACAAAAACCGGAGCCGGACTCCGGTTTTTGTGAAGCTGTCGGCTATTTCATTCCGCCAATATTTTCCCACGTCCCGTCAGCACGCAGGATTTGCAGCGGTCTTACCACACACTGT
>NZ_JABWMS020000113.1:0-5676 GCF_013369155.2 Escherichia sp. 94.0001
GCACTGCCGACTGAATAACACATCCCCGTCAATACGGTTCTTGCTGCACGCTTACGAATCAACCGTTAACGGTATCAGAGCATTATCATAAAACTGCTTATTACAAAATTGAATGATTTTAGGATGACAACGATAATGCTCTTTAAGAAGGGTTACTGGCACCATGTTCCTGAACAACATACAAACCGAATCAAGTAGACTATATTTCTCACAATTATAGTATTCTGCCGGTGGAGATGGGCTGTTCGGGAGTAATACAGGAACATGTGGAAGTTGCTTACGATCCCCTACAACGATTACATTACGGGCACATCCCAGTCCCAGAATGCCCGGAACAATATCCTGCTGCGAGGCTTCATCAATAATAACATAATCAAGAAGGGCCCCCTTGCCGATAGAGTTAATAATCGAATGCGTACTGCTACCAATAATCGGAAAACGCTTTATAAAACGGTCAAATTCATCCCTGTATGTCTCTGCCGAGAATGAACTTCTTGTTGAAACATTTCTTCGCAGATGTTGCTTTAAATAAAGCATAGACCATGATGTCAGGCGCCCCAGTAAAATTTTAAAATCAGATTTTTTAAATACTTCCTCATATTCATTCAGAGAAATTTGTTTTTCCCGGATATTTTTTTCATAATAAGAAAGCTGAAGAGAAGTAAATAGCGCCAGCCTTCTCTCCGGAATCATCAATGGTTTGACTTTCAGTATCATGAAGTTTAACAACAAATCAATTCTGTTTCTGAATCCAATCCGCCTGTCAGAAAGGTAATGAATATAAGCCATCAGGTCGGTTGTTTTTTGTGAGGAAAATCGGTATTTGTGAGAAAAAATCTCCTCCGGTCGAAGATTCTGACTCTGCCATTGCTGCAGGTATTTATACTCAATATTCAGCTCATTAATTTCTGCTTTTAACGAAGCGACCTGGTTAATGGCATTCAGGTGTTTTTTCACTTGTTGAAGTACATCATCAATCGCATTTGCAGACGGTGAGTCAGGTAAGACTTCCTCAGAACGCGAAATCGACGTTGAAAAAAACTGTTGCCTGTTCTCCGTACTCCCCAGTCGTGCCATCACATATCCCAGTTGCTGTTTGTCCATCTTTTCATAAACATTACTGACAGCTGAGTTATTATTGGACAAAATTGCCACTGTTTTATTCTGAATTAATATATTAGCAACAATATTGAGTATAGTCTGTGTTTTACCTGTTCCAGGTGGTCCTTCAATAACTGAAATCTGTGAGGAAAATGCCCGTTCGACAGCCAGCAACTGACTTTCATTAAGACCAAACGGAAAAATCAAACCCCATGGCGAATCACGTTTTTTACTCTGTCCTGAACAGTATGCATGCAAGGCGGTATCCGGATGAGGAACTATTTTCTTTATCTGCCTAAGGATATTCTCATCGATATTTCTGTTATTACCACGGGCATAAAAAATACGTTCATTAGCCACCCTACACAAGTAATTAAACACGGCATGCTCTGTAAATGCTGAACACTGTTGAAAGTCAAGGCCGGTCGTTTTCATGATGTAGGGTCGTTCACCCTCGCGGTAATAAACAGCAGCATATTTATCACCATATATAATAACCAGTTCAGCCCGGGATGTTACAGCGTTCCCTTTCCTTTCGAGGAAAACATTTCGCAAATTTACAGTTGGCGTTATCTGACATACAGAAAGCGGACAAGTATATTTTCTCCCGCTGCGAAAATGACAGGTCAGCATAACCTCTCTGTCGTCATTTCCAGCCCACAGCGTCCAGTCGGTAATTTTATGAGTCTTATTTTCACCGTCAACACAAATCGTGACCATATTCTTACTCAGAAATTATCATTTAACTTACGGAAAATTGTTAAGGCACTCCCGATATTAGCTCCGGAGGATTTTCCACAACTCCGGGACTGTTAACATATTTCTGCCTGCCATATATACATTGAATTTAGTCATAACAGTCAATACCAGAATTACAGGAATGCGATGCCGATACGCTGGTTATTGAATACTGGTAGCCCCTGAGCACTAATTCATCACGATACTCTGTATTTACTGTTTTCACTGCTTTTTACAACCATTCCCCCAGGTAAAATGCTGCTCCTCCGGTGATGGCTGTGTCAGAAACTGCCATCCCGGAATAGCCACGCTGACCGCCAGCAATGCCGCACAGACACCAGCCACAAACGGTTTCAGAAACGTGGGCGGGGATTTCTGAAGGGAGGGTGACTGCTCCGCCTGCACTTTCCCCTTGCGATTATCAAGGCTCAGTGCATCCAGACGCACCGCGCCATTTGCCGCAAGCAGCCCTTCCCGGTTATCCACGCTTCCCGGCAGACTCAGCGAAAAATCCCCTGTTCCCGTCTGAATCAGACTGCCTTTACGATTTGACAGGCTTTGTGCCGATATCTGCAGTGTGTCGGCATTTATCGTACCGCCATTACTGCTGAACTGCCCGGCAGTCCGGGCGGAAAGCGTATCGGCACTCAGTTGCGCATTCTGTGTAGACAGATTTCCACTGGTTGCATTCAGCTCAGTATGTTGTCCCTGTATCCGGCTGTTACCTAAATCCAGCCCCTGCTCAATGTCCCGTAAATCCAGCAGAGAACCTTCGTGTGCCGGGAATGAGGAATACAACTGAATATAGTCATCACTGTCCGGTGTCAGACGCACATGTCGCACAACACCGGGAATAATAACCAGCCGGAGGATACCGCTTTTTAAATCCTGCGAAGGTGCCAGAACACGGGTGGTGACATAACCATGATCGACCAGACGGTTCTGCAATGTACTCATCAGCAGATTAATTCCTTTCGCCCCCAGGCAATGCCCGACCGCCCCGTTGGCGATTTTTTGTAAAGGCAGCCAGTGTGGTAACGCATCAGCCCCCTTCAGTTCCGTCTGTTTAATCTGAAAACAGGGCGTTTCAACAGGAAAATTAATCTTATGGGCAAAAGAGCCAGGTGCAGAAAGGCGAACATCAGGGGCTGAAGGCGTCAGTTGTTGCTCAAGGGCTTCCTGACGCTGCTGCTGAATGATAAATGCTTCATCTCCGCTACGCCGGACATCCGCTGCCTGAAGAGATAAAGGCGATAATAAAGCAGACATCAGTGTCAGTGACAGCAAGGACGGACAGCGCCGGAATAAGCTTTGTTCCTCAGTCCTCTCGTTCCTGCAACATAATTTTCCAGTCAAACGAAAAACCTTTTATTCATGTCATACCAACAATCACCAGCCTCCTGACGATACCTCCCACCATGTTTTGCGATGGCACGCTACCGCCCTTCCGGTATTTACCCGCATCAACCGGTACCAGAATGCTGAGTAACAAACCAGCTAGAATTGACTTAATTTTGATCATTATAGAATAATGATCTGAACTACAGCAACATGACAGATTTATCGATCGATATAACACAAATGAATAGTTCTTTATTCTGACTAATATCGCAAAAACAGCACATTACAAAATTTATAACCATAATTACTGGAAAAGTGCAGAAAATTATTCCACTGAATGCTTTTAATACAGTTGGTTAGCTTAAAAAATAGCAATTTTTGATTTCAGTCATTGAAAGTTGCAATGTTTGACGATTCAACAGCATTTAAGTGAGTTTCAGGATATGGGAAGGACATGAAAGGAGGAGCGCAATAAAATACACAGGAAGAAGGGGAAAATGTTTCGTAAAAACAGAAAATTAACAGCGCACATCAGGAAACGCAGTCTCCTGATTCAGTGCTACCACATGAAAATTTAGTTAACTGTTACCGTACTAAAATTTATGTCAGAAGATGTTCCATTACCGAAAGTCAATCAGCGATACAAAGACGATCATGGTGCGCTTGTCACCCTGACCAGTGTTGAGGAAACCCGGGTGGTGTTTATGCAGGACGGCTATCCGCATCCCTGCATGCGACCGATGTACAACTTTCTGGGAAAATTCAAACCCGAACCCCGGGAAGAAACAGAATAAAACGAAATCCCTGCCGGCAATCACACTACCTGATAGCAGCATAATCCACTTATTAATTCTCATCCCCGGAGACAAGCCCAGAAAACCACTCCGGGTGTTCACTGTATGCCGTGTTCAGCGCATCCCTGGAAACGTTTATATAAAAGCTGTCCTGCAATTTGCGGGTAACAACTTCTGCCAGGCGATTCCGGTTATCCACCAGTCCGGCATAACCTCTCTCTGCCAGCCACTCATTCAGTTCATGTTCCAGAGACAGATTGATAATATCATAATCGGACCTTGCCATTCCCGTTTCCTTAGCACATGTTTTCAGGCACGGGGATAAAGTATAAAGAATGTCATACTGCTGCTGCCAGAGCAATATTCCCCCTGATGGTTGTATCAGAGATGGTATGCCGGTACTTTGCGGGTTGTTCCCGTCAGGTTATCGTGCACCTCCACGGTCGTGGTCACCACCGGCATTCCGGCCTTTCTCAGCCTCAGAACATCAGCCGCAATACGCTGACTGCCAAACCAGAACAGGCCGTCCAGTGCAGTCACCAGTAAACCCGCCTCCAGTGCATACTTCAGCCGTTCACGGGGCGCTTTCACTTCCCGGGCAACCTGCTGATATGGCAATGATGTGTTTTCATTCCCAACCACGCGACGAATACGGTGAGACAGATGATACCGGTATGTATCCGGCACACCAGAAAGGCTGGCCTTCAGGCTGTACACGCAGCCAAACCGTTTATCGTTAAACACCACATTTTTCTGGCTGATGCCCCATTCTTCACGCAGCGCGGCAATCAATTGCGGTGTACGGGTAAGCAGCAAGCGAAAAGGCAGTTCAAAACTGGTGACGTAATCCACATTCAGCAGTGCAATACGCAACCGTTCTTCTGGCCCGGCCTCTGTCTGCCGGCACTCCTCCAGAACATCCTGCCACTGCCGGCGAAGACGGGGGGATTCGTTCCGTTCTGTAAAACAGTATTTATCCGCCAGATAGTCAATTCGTGTACGCATACTGAAAGGAATTCCGTATAAAGATTCAGCAGACAAAACTTTATCAGCCAGTAAAAATTAACGGAAGCATTGATATTCCTCCCGACAATCACCGGATGATTGTTGCAATAACCTGCGACATAAAGGACTGAACAGCCGTTTTTAACGCCACGTATTGCCCTGATGAACCAGGCCGGGCCACCCGAAAACATCTTTCCACCCGGCATTGTCCGCCAGCACTTATCACCGACCAGGTCTGTTGCAGTAAATCCACCAGTTGCGCACATTCTTCATCAGCCATGACGCCGACTCGCGGATGGCAAATACTCGTCTGGCTGAGCAGCAACAGACATCGTATCTGTGCTCCTTCATGTTGTTCCCGCAACCAGCGTAATACCACCGGCGCTGATGGGCTGACCGTGTGATTATGCTCCGTAATACGTTCGTGTACCCGTCGGTGAAAGGAACTACAAAATGTCTGAATCTGTTGACCATAGATTCCTTCTGCCGAACAGAGCGTGAAGTGAAATGCCAACAGATTTGGCCAGTGGTCCACCGCCTGCTGAACAAAACGCCGGATTTCCCCCGGCTCTGAAATTAAGGCTTCGGTTATTTGCACGAAATGTTCCTTTTCAACCCCTGTTGAATTTTGTCAAGCCGGTGCAGACACAGTAAAGCGCGCATCAACACCTGAAAGGTACGATACAAACACAAGTTA
>NZ_JABWMS020000114.1:0-5566 GCF_013369155.2 Escherichia sp. 94.0001
CTTCACCGAGGTTAGTCACCGTATCAGTCAGGTTAGTGATGTTGGTGGTGTTAGTCGCCACGTTATCGTTAGTGGTATTCAGCTGAGAACCGTTGACGGCATCGGTACTTGTGGCGGAAAGGTCGCCAGCGGTGACGTTAGTGATTTTGCTAGTGGCATCTGTACCATGTGCCGCACTATATCCCTTTTTAAGGGAGTCCCATTGTATCGTATTCGTGTTTAGATCCGCTAAGGCGTCGCCAACATTGCCATAAATACCATTTTTCAGTCTGTAATTTGGGGAAGTCACGACGCCCTGCGAATTGACGGTCGCTCCTCCACCAAGATTATCTGCTACTGACTTACTGATAGCATAAAGCTGTGATCCATTGATGGCATCAGTACTGTTATTGTCGATATCACCTTTTGCCATATTGACAATTTTTCGCTGAGCAGTTGTGTTACCCACGGAGACAGTATCCGCTTCAGTCGCGACAGAACCAGCACCCAGAGCAATTGAATTTTTACCTTGAGCAGTGGCCTGAGCACCAATTGCAATGCCATTTTCTAAACCGGCATAACTGCCTTGTCCAAGAGCAATGGCATTTGCCCCACCGGTAATACTCCCATTTCCCAGTGCGATTGCATTTACGCCGTCAGCTTTATTCGCCTGACCGATGGCAATGGCGCCCGCAGCGATTGCCTGGCTTTGATTACCCAGAGCAATCGTGTTATCGGTATTTGCAATACTCCCGGAGCCCAACGCGATACTGTTAAGCCCATTTGCCTCCGCTTTAGTACCCACTGCCGTTGCATTTTCAGCGGCTTCGGTCTCAGCGCCAATCGCAATCGCGTTTGCTGCGCTGGCGAGAGATTGTCTGCCTAAAGCGAGGCTGTCTGTGCCGTTAGCTGCACTATTTGCTCCCAGTGCCATAGAATATTCTTTCGAGGCATTGGCAGTGTCACCGAGGGCGATACTCATTATTCCTAAGGCTTTGCTCCCATGTCCTACTGCGATGGCTTTATCAGCACCTGTTTTCGCGCTATCACCTTGTGCAATAGAAAATTCGCCTATTGATTCCGCATAACGACCAAATGCGATTGAATAGTCACCTGTTGACGTTGTCGATGCGCCCATAGCGAGACTTCGCTGGCCTATTGAGGTGGTATTAATCCCGAACGCCATTGATGCTTCGCCAATCGAATGAGTCTTACCGCCGATGGCTGTTGACCATCTTCCCTCGGCGTTTGACTGATAACCCACTGCGGTACTGGAGCCACCACCGGTGTCTGTATAAGCATTTGCTCTTGCATCCTCACCGACAGCAACCCAGCCTGTTCCTGTACCCTGACCATAATCAACGCCACGACCAGTATCTTTCCCCACTAACTGTGCGGATGCGCTGAATGAAAACGCCAGGCTGTTGATACCAATCACCGTCGCCAGCATGAGCTTACTGCGCCCGCTCTTTTTCCCACGACTTTTCGCCGTTTCGCTGGCAACGCTATAGCTGCCCGTTGCCGGATTCCAGATAACTTTAAATATTTTGTTCATTCGTGATGCTCTCTATTCCTTGATATAAGCGCAGAAGCTGCATTTATTTTTTGTTTTTCCGCTGCCGGGTTTCAGCAGGTTGAACAGTGTCGAACTGGAGATTGGCCATATTGATGGACAATTTCAGATACTTCAGGTTATTAGGCGAAACGCCTTTTAATGTCAGATTAATGTCTTGCCATTGACCAGGCATTAATTGCAGTGTGGAGTTCATGGTGGTGTTAAAAAGCAGTTGCTGCCACTTTGCCAGCGCTTTGGCATCGGTGGGTCTTTCATTGCCCCATGTAGCTTGAAAGCCAATATTTGATACGGGAACGCTTAATAGGTTGACCAGCGAAATACGAATAACACTGCCATTTTCAACCGCATCAATAGCCAGCACCCGGCCTGCCAAACCAACCGAGCCATTGTTTAAAATGAAGTATTTTGTTTGTGCTGGGTTAAATTCGGTGAAGACAAATTCGTCCTGTTTGTCTTTGACCGCCTTTACTACACCCGCCAGCACTTTAGTGGTGTTTGCAATATTAATTTGTTGATTTTCAATAATTTCTATTTTTCTTTTATATTGTTCTTGTTCTTTTTCAAGAATCTCTATTTTACTTTTTTGCAATTCTTGCTGTTTGGCAAGATCGTCGATCAGATTCGCTTTCTCAATATAGTCACACCCAGTCAATACCCAGAGTGGCAATGTTATAAACATGCTTAATAGTGCTTTTTTGATGCTCATAGGGTGAATTCCTTTTCATGATCCCGATACGTTAACTGTTACGGCGTAATCATCCTTTTTATGAATGATTCGAGTGGAAATATACGTTATATAAATTTATAAGAGACTTTTTCTATTAATTGTTGTATTAATTGGTAGTGCGAATATGACATTAAATGTCAGACAATTTCAGATTGTAGCCAATAATATTAATCGCGCGGATTTTAATGATCGATGTCAATCAATGTCAAATGTTTCACCGGATGAAAACACCGACCAGGAGAAATATTAATATTCAGCATGGTGATGTTTTCTTGGGAAGTGTGTGATTCTGAGCGATAAATATAAATAATTAATGGCTGTTACAGGCATTAATGTGCATTAATTCATTGTTATCGCTTATATATCACTTTTTTATTCCATACCACAATTTCAGAATTTAGCCTGTAATATGCGCTTCAAAGAGCCGGTGAGATGGAAGCAATAGTGATAAGAATGTTAAAGATATCCGATATCTGGTATCAGGCTCCTGCATGTGCCAGCAGGAGCGAGTAAATCGTGAGAGGCTGTGATTACAGCGGTGAGACAGGTACTTAAAATGCGGTCTTAGAGAATCCGGTCATCTCTTGCAGGCCCATTTCGCGGCCCAGCGCGGTCATCGGATGCACAACTACCAGTCCGCGAACACTTTTCTTCAGCTTGCCCATATCAGCCTGCTCTTTTTTGGTAATCGCGCGCTGGAAGGGCATTTTCATCAGTTTTTGCGCTTCTTTACTGAGTTTCTGGCTGTGAACTTCACGCAGGCGAGCAATTTCGGCTTCCAGCGTGGCTTTTTCTTTTTCCAGTTCGGCATATTTATCTGCGGCTTCAACAAGTGACAGGTCAGCCTGCTGATGGCGGATAGCGTCCAGGCGATCGCTGAGACGTTTGATTTCGTTTTTTTCGACTTCTTTCATGTGATGACTTCTGATAGAGATAAATTTATAGCCTCTAGTATGCGCGACCAGGTGCTTTGTTCACAACAGATGGCATTGTAATAGTTCCAGATTGTAACCATTAATGTGTTTGAAAATCACCCAATCTATTGATTAGTTAGGAAATTTAAAGAAAAAAGATAGACAACAGAAGAGGATCATTATTGAGGATTGAGCACGTTTTCCTTAATGTCATTTATACCGGGATCTAAACTAAAATTGGCGGCCGCGCATTCCCGACGCGGGGTAATACGGAGATATCATCATGGGCAAATTAGGTGAAAACGTTCCGCTTCTTATCGATAAAGCTGTAGATTTCATGGCATCGAGCCAGGCGTTCCGGGAGTATCTGAAAAAACTTCCTCCCCGCAATGCGATTCCGTCCGGAATACCTGATGAAAGCGTGCCGTTATATCTACAACGTCTGGAGTATTATCGTCGGCTTTATCGGCCGAAACAGGTAGAGGAGAAGTAAGCGAAAGTACTTACTTTTGAAAGGCTTTTTTTAAGCTGATTTTGGAAATCAGCTCTGTCAGTGAAAGGACCATTGTTGATCGCACAGCCTGTTGGTAACGCTGAATTTGCATTGCATACAAACTGGAGTCTGCGGGTTCAAACTGTGGCGGCGGTGGTAACGCCGCCACACAGTGCAGCTCACCAAAGGGGCCAAGAATTTCGTCGTCGGTAAAGGCGTACTCATTGCCGTCGTGATTTAGTTCTTCACGCAATGCCATCAGCAGTTCCGCATCTTCGTATTCATGGCGGTTAATGACACCCAACCCGTAAATGAGTTTTAAACGCACAGAAAGATCGCCCAGCGGGCCATCGCCGTCGAGTAACGGTTCTACAGCATACTTCACCGCGTAATCGTCTTTGCGGAATACCTGAAGCACCAGAAGATTTACCGCCTCGGTCAAAAGCTCGACGGCGGTAATCAGAAAGCTTCGCACGGTTTTGCCAGCATTCAGACGCTCAAGCACACGGTTTTCAAAGGCCTGGGTTTGTTCCATTGTTGCCTGCATATCTGACAATCTGTTATTCGGGCGCAGGGAGTCCTGCGCCTGGTCCACCATTATTGCATTGCTTTATAAGCGGTTACTGCCTCGGATACAACCTCGCTGTTAGCATCAAGGCCGGAAATCTGCGCCAGTGCGGCTTGCGGGCCTTTGTCGGCAATCAGTGCTGCCAGTTCCTGAGCCTGCGGATCATCTTCACTGCGGAAGTGCATTGCAGCGGCAATACCTTCAATCAGGTTTTTATGTGGCAGACCATATTCCAGCGTTCCGAGCAGTGGCTTGATCAGACGGTCGCCAGCACTCAGTTTACGCAGCGGCTGACGGCCTACGCGCTCTACATCGTCTTTCAGATACGGGTTTTCAAAACGACCAAGGATTTTCTGGATGTACGCCGCATGTTTGTCCGCGTCAAAACCGTAACGCTTAATCAGTACAGCGCCACTTTCTTCCATCGCCCCTTTTACTACCGCGCGGATTTTCTCGTCGAGAATTGCGTCACGAATGGTCTGATGACCTGCCAGTTTTCCGAGGTACGCGGTTATAGCATGACCTGTATTCAGGGTGAAGAGTTTACGCTCAACAAATGCCATCAGGTTGTCGGTTAACTCCATGCCTGGGATGTTCGGCAGTGCACCTTTGAACTGGGTTTTATCGACAATCCATTCGCTGAAGGTTTCGACTGTCACTTCCAGCGGATCGTTCGTTGCCGAAGCGGAAGGCGGTACGATGCGGTCAACGGCGGAATCCACAAAGCCAACGTGTTCTTCTACCCACGCTTTGGCGTCTTCTGGCAGGGCGTTCATCACATGGCCTTTCAGCTGCGTGGTGCCGCGTACCATGTTTTCACAGGCGATAATGTTCAGTGGGGATTCATTACCTTGTTCTTTACGTTTCACCAGCCCTTTGGCGATTGCCGGAGCAATACGTTCCAGCACAACCGGGCCCACGGCGGTAGTGACTAAATCAACCTGAGCAATCAGCTCAACGACATCATCACCAATGCTGCTGACAGCATTGACGCCAGAAACGGTATCTACCTGCTCGGTTTCACCGACCACATGAACCTGATAGCTATGACGGGCATTCAGGGCATCAAGTACCACCTGATTGACATCGGCAAACGTCAGTTGGATACCTGCGTCTGCCAGCAGTTTACCGATAAAGCCACGACCGATATTACCTGCGCCAAAATGTAATGCTTTCATAGTATTAACCTTCATCAATGTTTTTACCCGAGAGGGCTGGGGTGAGGCTTTTCCCTCACCCAAACCCTCTCCGTGAGGAGAGGGGCCGCGCCGGATGCGGCGTAAATGCCTTATCCGGCCTACAAGAACGT
>NZ_JABWMS020000115.1:0-5528 GCF_013369155.2 Escherichia sp. 94.0001
AGGTTATTTTATGCAGACAAAAACAAAAAAAATCTTGTTATGATCTATGATATCAAGAGGAGGGGTAGTGACCAAAAATTTTCCCCAGAAAAGCCCCCACAACATTAGTTTGAAAACGTGACGAAGTTCACAAAATTATCTTCTGGCGATAATAGAACTTGTAAGAGGGAGTTGATTTTTGCCAACTTGCTAAAGCTAAAGTGCAGACAAAAGATAATAATTGAATGAAAACGATACATATTTTCAGATGAAAGTGACGTGACTGTAGAGGGCTATAACCGTAAAATCATTTACGTCCTGAGCAATATGCAACAAAAGGGAATGCTCGTAAAAAAATCAGGAATAAACGCTAAGGATATCGTATTAGATTCAGCATCGTAGCCACTGCATAACTGATTCCCATTTCGTAGAGGCTGTTAACTCTGTATCAATGTCCTGACAAAGGACTGTATCAAGTTTCTCTACTGGAAACAGCTATGCAATAGACGGAAGAATTTAACATTATGGTAACTAAAAAGGTAAAAACAAACCACCCGTACTATCGTGTTTTATCTGGCACCTCCATGCCGTTTCCCCACATACATGAAGCTGTTTCCGAACAGTTGCTTCTACTCATTTTCAAAGCACGCAGATTGTATCTGGATCCAGAATATCGTCCCTGGTTTGATGAACAACATCGGATTCTCTCGGCATTACGCGCTAACACAAAACTACAAAATATTTTAGAGCAAAATAGAGAGGACTACTCCATAGGTGAGACCGATAATCCACTATCTAAAGAGCTGTATGCTGCTTTTCAGGTTATGTGCCATTTATACAATGGTTTTGATAACAGACTCGTCAGCCTGAAAACCTGGGGAGATATGAACAGGGAACCAACAGCAAAATTTGTCGGCCAAAATAGTGGTGGCTGGAAAACACCTGAGATGGAAGAATTCGTCAGAAACGATTTGTTCAATATTCTGACAGATTGCAAAGCTCATTGCTCACCACTTCCCGCTCTGGTTCGACAAGGATATTGCCATCAAGATCTTTCTGTTGCGCACTCATGTACTAAAGAATTACTGGAACAACTGAACCGATACCATCAAATTGATGAATCAGCGATACTTGCCAGAACCCTTGGTTTGGCTATTAACAACTGCTATCACTCAGAAACAGAGGTTCCTGAATGGCTTTCTCCTTTTGAAAATGAATACAAAAGTCCCTGGAATTGTGAGAAACCAGATACTAACGATGTGAGTAAACTTAGAAAACAATTGCTAACAATCGGGCGTACAGAATTCGTGGACAAAATGTTTTCGCTAGCCAACAAAAATGCAACAAAGATAATATATGATGGATACGTTAAACTTTATGCTCTGGAAATATATGAATGGTTAAATAAATTAGTGCAATATTTTAAAGGAAATGATTTTATTCGTTACACCTGGAAATTCACAACAATTATTTCCGATGAAAGTGACACGATTGAAAACACCACCGCATGGGAAAAAGACTATTGTCAAATCACTATACAGCGCGATGAACTTCTGAAACTGATTTATACCAATACCCTGCAGGATGCAGCAATGAATCTTGCTGGTTGCCTGCAACAGGCATACATAGAACCGTTAAAAAGGGAAATAAATTATCCAGGAATAAACATTGATGCAAAAGAGCGTGAAATTAGAAAATCTATTGAATTCAGGAGCGAACTGAATAACTTCACAAACATCATGAAACAACTGGAAACATTTGAAAAATGGTATAACGCCAATAAAATTCTGTTGGTAAGTAACAAAAAGAAACGTACAGAAAAGATTGACGTGAATATTCGTCTTGCAGGACTGAAAGGCTATGATCTGAATGAAGGTATACCTGATGGTCAGGGACGCAAAATTAAAGATGGTGTGAATGAACTCGTCAAGGCAGATGGCAGTCTACAACTTCCACAAGATATCAGTGACACTTCGCTTAACCGTTACCGTCAAGCAGTTCAACACATTATTAAGGATGAGATCGACACGTTGCTGATAGCACAGAGGGAAAAAAATAAAATAAATCCATATAGCGAAGATAGATACTCGATACGACCTTTATGGGGAAAATGTCTGGTCGAACAGTAACTCACTGAGAAAGGGGATAGCAGTTCGCTATCCCCAAGGGAGACTTTCCAGCAAGATCTCAAAAAACGAGACACTCGGCAAATTATGCGGCTTTACCATTAACAGATTCAGCCACAAGAACGACAGCGTGTCTGTTTCGCTCAGGATGTTCACTCCAGATTTCTGATTCCGGGATGCTTTTCCCGTCATAACTGATCCGTTCGCCATCAAACGGGTAATACCGTGCGGAATCAGTATCTAAAATAAACACCTTCAGATTCGTTGAACGACGCGCAATATGCTGCCAGAGAGCTTTACCTCCTTCATATTGCTCGTTATCACTTAATAGTACAACGCCCGCTTTTGTGACTATCGTTTCATAAACAAACGTTGCAAGACCAACATCACGTACAGCGCCATCGACAACAATCCCTTCAATCTGAGCAACATCCTGTTCTTCCCAGAATTTCTGGACAAACACGCCTTCAAGCCGGGGACGACGCTGAAGCTCCAGAGTGGCAACAACCTTATGGCGAACATCACCATCAATAACAGAAGGTGCAGCTTCGATTACCGCAGCAAACGGAGTCTTTGGATCCCAGATGATCTGGTAAAGCACGCCCTGAATAGTTACTCCATCCAGTATCGAAAAACGACGAGCTACAGTAGCAGGGGAGTAAGACATTGGAATTACAGCCATTTTTGAATCCCCTCTGAGTAATACCGGCACGAAAATTTACCTCAATAATTATAGTAAACAATACAAGAACCAAGTGCATCAACAATACCCATCAATTGTACACAATTCGTACAGCGACCAGGAACTCCCTCACCTTCTGCCAAACAGATTGACAACATTATTGCCTGTTTGCTGTTGATAGTTATTAACCCGGTCCTCCCAGATCTCAAGTGCTCTGCGTTTTTCTGGCAAATAATCGTATCGATCATAATGTTTTGAACTGACATCGTTCAACGCATGATTTTGAATACGATCGCGGATTTCCTTACTGATCCCAGCTTCTCCCATTAACGTTTTACAGGTCCGACGTAAGTCACGTGCTGTAAAAATTTTAAAGTCAGGATTAAAAGCCCGGAAATACATGATAGCGCGAGCCAGACTGTCCGTACGAACCGGACGCTTACCATTAGTCGAAAGTGGAAAAATGTAAGGGCTGGATTTTTCTTTTGTTAACTCCTGCACACAGGATAATTCCTGTAATGCTGATTCAGTCAACGGTATCAAATGCTCTCGTTTATTTTTAGAGACATCAGCAGTCACCAGCAGCGTTTTTTGTTGAAAATCAACATCACACCACTGACTGGCGATCATTTCGAAGGGACGTTGCCCTCCGGTATAGATACAGAATCGGATCAAATGTTGCATCAATAATCCAACGTTGGTTGCTTCAGCAAAATGTTCCATTAGAAAACGCAACTCTTCAAGTGTCAGCCAGGTATCACCGACTTTTTCAGCAGATGACTGTTTCGGTATCACTGACACCGGATTTGCCTCCAGCCCAAAAGTAATCCCTGCACTTGTGTTCATCGGATCGTTATCTGCTTTCAGTCCATAGTTAAATGCAGCCATCAGGTAAGAACGGATCCGGTTAGAGTGAACCACAGCACCACGCTGAATGATCCCGGCCAGGATATGTTTAATCTGTCCGGAAGTCACATCTTTAGCTTTAGTTTCACGGGGGATCACTGTATAGCATTCATTTTCAAGGCGTTTCAGAACATCCTGCCATGTCCTCTTATTATCAATTTTCATTTTGTTAACATAACCATGAATCAATGCTTCAAATGAGCCCTGTGATTGATGGAGTTGTATCCGCTGCTGTTCTGCAAACTGTTGTCGTTCCAGTTCTGCCTGGGGATCCTTTCCTTCAATGAGCCAGGCACCATACTTTTTTGCCAGTTCATTCGCTGTGGCCAGTTTCATCTCAGGCCATATACCCAATTGAATGAATCTTTCTTTTTTCCCTTTTTCCACGTAATAGCGGAAATAGAAAATCTTGCTGCCAGAAGACTGAACTTTGACACCAAGTCGTCCAGTGCCACGTTGAGAGCTGTTGCTCCAGACATAGAACGATGTCTTTTTTGCTTTCAATGCTCGGATGGCTGTTTCAGTAAGATTGACGGCCATAGAACCTCTTTTCTAAACCAGTAACAATCAGAATAACTCGTGATTTTGGGTCAGGTAATGGGTCAGGTAACGATCGTACAATGAAGAAAAAACGGAACCAAGCGGAGACAGAGAAAATTACATAATTCATTGATTATAAACAACTAATAAAGCAATCGCGAACAAACAAAAACAATATAGAACGAACTTGCCTCATGACTCATAATCGCTTGGTCGCTGGTTCAAGTCCAGCAAGGGCCACCATATCAGCATTCACGTATCAGGAAGAGTTAAGGGTACAAGGGGTACTCGATGGCGGTCTATATTTCACGACTAACGCCATTTCAAGGAAGAAGTGTGGTGGGTGGTTTCGAATGAGGGCTGGTGTTTTGGTACGTGGCACGCCACTGCAATGTATTTATCCATCAGTACTCATTCAAAAGTACTTGGAAAAAATGCCCGCTATGCCAAGCGGGCAAATTGCTTACATGTGGAATTAAGTAATTAACGATAAAGCCAGAGTATTATCATTTATTATACCCCTTCATTTAATCAGGTTAATTACTCAAATCACTGAACTATTCTCTGTTCGCTCACTTATGCTGAGTGAGTACCACGACCAATGTATGTAGAACAATGCCGTAGAGTAAGGATGAAATGTCTCTGCCACGCCTTAAACATCTACTACTGACTAGAACCGCCGTCGCATGCAGAAGAGTCTTGTGAGCGTTACAGGAGTCTGGCTTTGCTCATTAATCAACGCTATTTAGATATAAATTTCTAACACTCGAAAAACGATTTTCACTAATAAATTATAACGGGTGGTTTTTATCATACAGCGAAATAACCTTTTGTTTATTAAATTTAACATTCCTGTGCTAAATTAATTAAAAGTACCATGTATAGCATATGAAGCTGTTAATGCCAGCAATTGTCTCAAATGAGCGATTTTTTATAGTGACAAACAATAATAACATTAAAAATAATCATGTGACATTAACTGAGGAAAAGACAATGTTAGTTAGTAAAAGCAATGAAATTAACACTAGCACATTTATAAATAGTGGAAATTGTAATGAAAGAAAATCTTCTAAATCCATGGAGTTACTAGCTTATAGTATTATAAAATTAATTTGTAAAGAAGCTGCCTCAGGGACGTATAACGGTGCTCTTGAAATTTTACAAAAAATGATGTCTGAATGTAAATATCATGAAGGCAATGCTTTTGTCATTATGGGAGCCGGAGAACAATTAAAATGTATTAAATATGATGCTAATGAAAATAAATTAAAAGTATACAACGTACACTTTGATAA
>NZ_JABWMS020000116.1:0-5485 GCF_013369155.2 Escherichia sp. 94.0001
TCTGAAGTAAAGGCGCATACCGCTTAGTTACCGCTCTGATAACTCTTACCTGTCCTGCAATGGCGCTGATGTCAATATAAAGCGCCATTGCTGCTTCTTTGCCGATCCCGGGATGCCTTCCATTCTGATGTTTGACTTCGCCCACTGAGAAACCCTCTGTTTCCCCTTAACGCCGGGGTAGCGGAACAAAAACCTGCTGCATAGTTATTAAAGTTGAACCCTGCCGTCATGTTCATACGCCTCGGGCTGGCTACTTAACCCCTGACCACTGCCGGGTAACTCGAAGTATTTCCCTGCGTTCTGTGGGGCGGGGTGGGTTGGTATTTTTAGTTTAATAAACATTAAACTTAAGTCAAGTAAAAACTAAACCGCGGGACATAACAAACACAACGCTTTTGATAAAGTCGTTGCGGTTGTTATGTTTCTATTGGTAGTGAAAGTTAGGGAAACTGGCGTCTTGCGTGGATCACGTTTACTACTTCAACGCTTGATGTTGTTACGCGGTATAGAATTATATAGTTAGGGTGGGCTACAATCTCACGCAAGCCAGGTACTCTGTCGCTTGGTGGGTATAAATACGGATGTTCGGATAACGGCAGCACACAACCCCTTAATCGCTGCCATAAGCGTTCAGCCGCATCTATGTCGAAACGAGCAATATAACTAGTTATATCATCTAGGTCGGTATCTGCGCTTTCAAGCCATAACACGGGTAACATTTTACTGCTTGCTCCGTTCCTTGCGCATCTTAGCAAAGCGTTCTGCCATTCTGCGCTCGACTTCGTCATGGGGAATTGCTGGGCGCGGATCTGCAAGGCTCGTTGCTACTTTCGCACGCAGCCATTCGTTGTAACTGTTTTCTTGTTCAATGGTTTCAAATTCAGAAACCATTGGTGAAAGGGCTCTATTCATGTTTCCTCCGGTTTTATAACTCAGGCGCGGCGGCATTTTTGCGCCGCAATCCATCTCGCTATGAGATCTTCCATTGATTCTTTTTTCTGCTTTAACTCGCTGATTATCTGGCGTTGCTCATCCTCAGGGAAGGCTGAAAAAATCTGCAATAATTCCAGTTGATTAGACGTTAACCCTGCATGTGGTGGAGAAACCCCCGGTTGTTCTGCGTATTCCGCATCCAGATACCCTTCCGGCATCCCGTATGTTTGCTCTATTCTTCTGGCAGCCTTTTCTCCAAACGAGGCTCTCCCACTCATTAGTTGAGATAGGTAGCTCTTCTCTTTGGGTGGCAGAGTTTTATCTTTAAACCACTCCTTGAGACGTAAACGGCGAATTTCTTTTTTTTGCATGTGGTAATTATCTTTAGTAATCACTAAACAAGCAAATACTTGACTTAATGGTTTATTAAACACTAAACTCGCAAAAAAACACTAAACCGAGGAAGGTATGACATTAAAAGAGTTTATTAAATCATTAAGGGTTGGTGATGCTAAGAAATTCGCGGCCAGACTTGGTGTATCGCCATCTTACTTATCGCAAATGGCGTCTGGACGAACAGCTATATCTCCAACCCGCGCCCTTATGATCGAATCTGCGACGGAAGGCCAAGTAAGTAGGGCGGAGCTACGACCCCATGATTGGGAGCTTATTTGGCCTGAGTATGCGAGCGGCATTCGTTTGGGGCAAACACATGTAGTTCATGCTGAAGGTGATTGTAGTGCATGCTTATCTGATGGAGTTGATTCATGAAAATCAAGCATGAACACATCCGCATGGCGATGAATGTCTGGGCGCATCCGGACGGCGAAAAAGTACCGGCTGCGAAAATTACCAAAGCGTATTTCGAGCTGGGAATGACGTTCCCGGAACTGTATGACGACAGCCATCCGGAAGCCCTGGCCCGTAATACCCAGAAAATTTTCCGTTGGCTGGATAAAGACACCCCTGATGCTGTTGAAAAAATGCAGGCTCTGTTACCGGCGATCGAAAAGGCGATGCCGCCTTTGCTGGTGGCCCGTATGCGCAGCCACAGTTCTGAATATTACCGTGAGATCGTCGAACGGAGGGATCGGCTGGTGAAGGATGTCGATGATTTTGTTGCGTCAGCGGTTGTTTTGTATGACCAGATGAATCGCGGCGGCCCGGCAGGGAATGCTGTGGTGATGCACTAAAAGCACGGTGTTCGGGGGTTTTATGAGCAGCAAGCTTCATGGTCTTGTCTGGGAAGGGTGCGCCTTCACCGGCATGATCTTATCCAGGGTGGCGGTTATGGCCCGTCTTGCAGACTACAGCAATGACGAGGGCGTGTCATGGCCTGCCATTGAAACTATCCGGCGTCAGATCGGTGCAAGAAGTGAATCCACAGTGAAATCGGCTATTGCAGAACTGGCGAAAGAGGGCTGGCTGACGAAGGAAGAGCGTAAGGTCGGTGGGCGTAATGTAAGCAATATCTATCGGCTTAATGTGGAAAAACTCGAAGCAGCTGCTGCGGCGGCGCGTGAGTCATATAAACCGAAAAGAAAAATTAGCCCGGCAAAAAATGACCCGTTAACAGTTGACCCGTCAAATATTGCCCCCTCAACGGTTGACCCGTCAAATTTTGATGGATCAACTGTTGATAACAAACTGCCGATTAGGGGGGCGATGATTGACCCCGATCCGTCAGTATTAAAACCTGATCCGTCAGATAAAAGATCTTCTTGTCCGGACGCTTCGCAACCGGACCCGCAGACGGCTGAACAGAATTTTTTAACCCGACACCCTGACGCGGTTGTGTTCAGTGCGAAAAAACGCCAGTGGGGAAGTCAGGAAGATTTGGTGTGCGCACAGTGGATCTGGGGACGAATCGTGAGTCTTTACGAGCAGGCGGCCAGCGATGATGGCGAGATCACGAGACCGAAAGAACCCAACTGGACTGCATGGGCCAATGACGTGCGGACAATGCGGATGCTGGATGGCAGAACTCACAGACAAATTTGTGAAATGTTTGGGCGTCTCCAGCGGGATTCGTTCTGGGTAAAAAACATCATGAGTCCGGCAAAACTCCGGGAAAAATGGGATGAACTGGTTATCCGCCTGGGGCGTTCGCCCGCGCAGCGTTGCGTGAATCACATTTCTGAACCGGACACTGAAATACCGCCGGGATTCAGGGGGTGACGTGTCATGAAAAACATTGCGGCAGTTGGGGTTCTTGAACGTATTCGCAGACTTGCACCACAGGGGGCGGTTCCACCGTACCGGACGGTGGAGGAGTGGCGGGAATGGCAACTTGCTGAAGGACGAAAACGCAGCGAGGAGATTAACCGCCTGAATCATCAGGTGCGGGTTGAAAAAATCCTGAACCGTGCGGGCATCCAGCCGCTTCACAGGAAGTGCTCATTCGGGAACTACCGGGTGCAGAACGACGGTCAGCGCCATGCTCTGAGCCAGGCGAAATCCATTGCCGATGAATTGATGACCGGATGTACAAACTTCGTGTTCAGCGGTAAACCTGGTACCGGTAAAAATCACCTGGCAGCAGCGATTGGCAATCGGCTGATGGCGAAGGGGAGAAGCGTGATTATCGTCACCGTGTCCGATGTCATGAGCGTGTTGCATGACGGCTACGACAACGGCCAGTCCGGGGAAAAATTTTTACAGGAGCTTTGTGGAGTTGACCTTCTGGTCCTTGATGAAATTGGCATGCAGCGGGATACGCGCAACGAGCAGGTCACGCTGAACCAGATAGTCGACCGCAGAACGGCTTCGATGCGTAGTGTCGGAATGCTGACGAACCTGAATCACGCAGCGATGAGCACACTCCTCGGAGATCGGGTGATGGACCGTATGACCATGAATGGTGGTCGTTGGGTGAATTTTAACTGGGAGAGCTGGCGGTCAAACGTTGGACGTCAGGGTATGTGAGAATTTTTGACGAGGTAAATTTTCGATGGAAACTGTATTGCATGCACTGAAAGCGATGGGAAAAGCCAATTCTGTTGAACTGGCGGCGCGGCTTGATATCAGCCGTGAAGAAGTTCTTAACGAACTGTGGGAACTCAAAAAAAATGGCGTTGTTGATAAAACGGGTCACACCTGGTTTCTGGCTGTCGAAGGTGAAGCCGGGGTAACGGAAGGGCAGGCACTACAACCTGAAGCGCCGGATGTGGTAACCGAAGAGGTCGCTCCAAAAGTTACCGCAGACATGATGGTTGAGTTTATCGGTCAGGATGGTGCTAAAACGTGTGAGGAACTGGCGGGTAAGTTCGGCGTCAGTACTCGCAAGGTTGCTTCCACGCTGGCGGTGGTAACCGCAACGGGGCGGCTGGCACGCGTTAATCAGAACGGTAAATTTCGTTACTGCATGTCGGGGGGTAATTTACCAGCAGATCCGAAAGCCGCGCCGGTAACGAAAAATGATGGTAAGGCCTTTCCTCAGCCAGCAGGTGCTGCGTTACCAGTCCGGGAAGCCGCAACACAGGAAGAAATTAAAACAGAAACTGTGGCGGACATTGTGCAGTCGTTGCCATCGTTTACTGAAACGCGAGCGGATGACCTGGTTTTACCATCGCTTCATATGGCAAACCGCGAACTGCGTCGGGCGAAAAGTCATGTCCAGAAGTGGGAGCGAGTCTGCGCCGCGCTGCGGGAGCTGAACAAGCACCGGGATATTGTTCGACAGATTACTGATTCTTCCCGCCGTGTTGTATCGGAAAAGTGATAGCCGGAGGCGCTTATGGCGAAACCTTTTACACACGAACAGCGTGAAGAACTGAAGGCCCGAATTATCGGGCTGGTACGCAAAAATGAACGCATGACGATATCACAACTGGAGAGAGCGACGGGAGCAGGCTGGCATTCAGTCAGACGTTGCCTTGTGGATGTACTGGCTTGTGGCGATTTATACATGCCCGGTAAATATGGTGTTTTTACATCAGAACAGGTGTATCGCGTATGGCGTAAGGCAGCGGAGAAAGCAACCGACCAGACATTGATTCGAAAGTTACCAGACGGAGAAATACGCCGCTACGACAGACAACAGAACATAATCTGTGGCGAGTGCCGGAAGAGTGAAGTTATGCTGCGTGTACTGGCGTTCTATCAGGGCAATTTTCAGGAGGCGGTATTGTGAGTGAATTAGCTATCAGGCTTCAATTGTCGCTGGCATTCGCATCAAAGGAGAATGAGATGACCACTTTTACAAAAGAGCAGTTAATCAGTCATGTTAGTGAAAATGTAAAGGCGATGAAATTTGCAGTAAAACAGACAGCATTCAAAAATTCTCTCGAGGCAATTGAGTTGGATTTAGCACTGGCCCTTGTTGCTCAGGCTTCGCTGGAAGCAGAGCCCGTGCTTTATATGAATCGATTTACCGGAAAGACATTCTCACTGGAAGAGCAACCCGGTGCTGATAAGGAACCGGAAATATACGTGCCGCTATATGCTGCCCCGCCAGACAGCGCCGCCATGCTTCAGGCTGGAAACTTTCGGGAAAAGAAGGGGTCGTCAACCAATAATTTTCGGGAAATCTCGGAAACGTCAACCAACTATC
>NZ_JABWMS020000117.1:0-5399 GCF_013369155.2 Escherichia sp. 94.0001
GAACATAGGTGTATAGGGAATGAAAATATCAAGGCAACAGAACAATTTTTTCCTATAGGAATGGATGAAATTAGAAATTATAGTTTATCCGACAAAAATAACAGTCAACCAATATGTTTTTTTCTTGGTCGTGATAAAGGACGTCTTCAAATAATTAATGAATTAGCCGATAGATTAACAACACTAGGATGTAAGCTAGATTTTAATGTTGTCAAAGATAAGACATCATCTCCGACTTCAAAGTATTTGATTGAAAAACAATTATCTTATGAAGAGAATATTAAAAGAACTTTAAATGCTAATATCATTATTGATATAACTAAAGAAAACCAATCTGGCTGGACTCTTCGTATACTTGAGGCACTATTTTTCAATAAAAAATTAATTACTAATAATATAAATATACTTGGTTCAGAAATCTATAGTGAATCTCGCTGTTTTATAATGGGTCATGATGATTGGGATAAGTTAGAGTATTTTATTAACTCACCTGTTAAACCAATGGATTATGATAGTTTATATAAATTCAGCCCTGATAAAATGATGTCAACAATTGTTTCTGATTTTATAGAAAAATAAAACCGTTAAAACAGTAAGTTTTACTCAATTCATGAGAGTTTCAATGAAAATAGCATTTATTGGCGAAGCTGTTTCTGGATTTGGCGGCATGGAAACAGTCATTCGTGATGTTATTACTACCTTCAGGCAACAACATATCCAAAGTGAAATGTTTTTCTTTTGTCGTAATGACAAAATGGATAAGGGATGGCTGGAAGGTATTAAGTACTCGTGTTCATTTTCCAATATTCGCTTAGGTTTTTTGCGTCGCGCGAAACATATTCATGCTTTAAGCAAATGGCTTCAGGATTATCAGCCAGATGTTGTTATTTGTATTGACGTGATCTCGTGTTTGTATGCGGCTAAAGCTCGTAAAAAATCGGGGATTGATGTACCTGTATTTTCATGGCCGCATTTTTCTTTAGATCATAAAAAACATGCTGAATATATCACCTGTGCCGACTATCATTTAGCCATCAGCTCTGGTATTAAACAGCAAATGATTAGCCGGGGTGTACCAGAATCGACAATAAACGTTATTTTTAATCCCGTCGAGGCGAAAAATTCAGTCATTCCTGCACCCGGGGAAGGCGAAACGGCAACATTCATATATGTTGGGCGCATGAAATTTGAAGGCCAAAAGCGCGTAAAAGATCTGCTTGATGGCTTATCACAAGTGCAAGTTGACTGGAAGCTTCATGTATTGGGAGATGGCTCCGATTTCGAAAAATGCCAGGCTTATGGTAGAGAATTAAATATTGATGATCGAATTGTCTGGTATGGTTGGCAACAACATCCCTGGAAATTAGTTCAGCAAGATATTAAAAAAGTGAGTGCATTATTACTCACGTCATCTTTTGAAGGTTTCCCAATGACCCTACTTGAAGCTTTGTCGTGGGGGATCCCTTGTATCAGTGCAGATTGTGTCTCCGGGCCTGCTGATATCATTCAGCCTGATGTTAATGGTCATTTATATCATCCGGGTGATATGACCGGTTTTGTCGCTCTTCTCAATAAATACATAGCCGGTGAAATTCACATCTCACATGAAAAAATTCCGGCGTCGATTGATAAATTTTATCAGCCGAAATATTACGACAGATTGCAAAAGATAATTATTTCTGTTATTTCCCGGAGGAAATAATGCAGCAGGTTTTTTTCCAGGAAACTGAATTTCTCAATTCGGTTATTGATTATAATCATAAAATAGAAGCAGAAAATTTTTGTCTGGATATCGCTTATGGGACTGACAAAAATTTTCTTTTTGGATGCGGAATTTCGATTGCTTCAATATTAAAGTATAATGAAGGGAATCGATTATGCTTTCATATTTTTACTGATTATTTCGGTGATGACGATCGCAAATATTTCGATGCTCTTGCAAGGCAATATAAAACAAGAATTAAGATATATTTAATTAATGGCGATCGACTCCGTTCATTACCCTGCACCAAGAACTGGACTCACGCTATTTATTTTCGTTTTGTTATCGCAGATTACTTTTTTAATAAAGCACCCAAAGTTCTTTATCTGGATGCAGATATTATTTGTCAGGGGACTATTGAGCCACTAATTAAATTCTCATTTCCTGACGATAAAGTTGCAATGGTTGTTACAGAAGGGCAAGCTGACTGGTGGGAAAAACGCGCCCATTCGTTAGGTGTTGCGGGAATTGCTAAAGGTTACTTTAACTCCGGTTTTTTATTGATTAATACTGCCCAATGGGCGGCTCAGCAGGTTTCTGCACGAGCCATTGCAATGCTAAATGAGTCAGAAATAATCAAAAAAATAACACATCCTGATCAGGATGTATTAAATATGTTGCTGGCAGATAAACTTATTTTTGCTGATATTAAATATAACACCCAGTTTAGCTTAAATTATCAACTAAAAGAAAGCTTTATAAACCCAGTAACCAACGACACTATTTTTATCCATTATATCGGGCCAACCAAGCCCTGGCATGATTGGGCCTGGGATTATCCTGTATCACAAGCCTTTATGGAGGCAAAAAATGCTTCGCCATGGAAGAATACGGCATTGCTGAAACCGAATAATAGCAATCAATTAAGATATAGCGCAAAACATATGCTTAAAAAGCATAGATATCTAAAAGGATTTAGCAACTATCTTTTTTATTTTATTGAAAAGATAAAGCATTAAAACTGGGAAACTATAAAGTAATGATATAAGGGTAGCCTTGTGGACTCATTTCCTGCCATAGAGATAGATAAAGTTAAAGCTTGGGATTTTAGGCTTATTGATGAAAATACTGTTGAAAGTTTAAATGTTGCCTATGGTGTCGATGCAAATTATCTTGATGCTGTAGGTGTATCCATTACTTCAATTGTCATCAATAATCGACATATTAATCTTGATTTTTATATTATTGCTGATGTTTATAGCGACGATTTCTTTCAAAAAGTCGAGAAACTTGCTGAGCAATACCAATTAAGAATCACACTTTATAGAATAAATACTGATAATCTTCAGTGCTTGCCTTGTACACAAGTCTGGTCAAGAGCAATGTACTTCCGTTTATTTGCTTTTCAATTATTGGGAATAACACTTAATCGTTTGCTTTATCTTGATGCCGATGTAGTTTGTAAGGGAGATATTAGTCAACTATTGCATTTAGAGTTTAATGGAGCTGTGGCTGCAGTCGTCAGGGATGTAGACCCAATGCAGGAAAAGGCGGTAGTCAGATTATCTGATCCTGAACTTCGGGGGCAGTATTTTAATTCTGGTGTCGTTTACTTAGACCTAAAAAAATGGACAGAAGCAAAACTAACCGAAAAAGCACTGTCCATTCTTATGAGTAAAGATAGCATTTATAAGTATCCTGACCAGGACGTTATGAATGTCCTACTAAAAGGGATGACAATATTCCTGCCACGTGAATTTAACACTATTTATACAATAAAAAGTGAGTTAAAAGATAAAACGCATCAAAAATATAAAGAGTTGATAAAAGAGAATACTCTTCTTATTCACTATACTGGGGCCACCAAGCCGTGGCACAAATGGGCAATTTATCCATCGGTAAAATACTATAAAATAGCTTTAGAAAGATCCCCCTGGAAAGATGACTCACCACGAGATGCAAAATCAATTATTGAATTCAAAAAAAGATATAAACATCTGTTAGTGCAACATCATTATATCTCAGGACTCATTGCAGGAGTGTGTTATCTTTACCGAAAATATTACCGTAAATAACATTTAACTGGTTTAACATGATTCAGAAGAATAAAATCAAAGATTTAGTTGTTTTTACCGATGAAAATAATTCAAAGTATCTCAATGTATTAAATGACTTTCTTTCTTATGATATTAATATCATCAAAGTTTTTCGTTCTATAGATGATACAAAAGTCATGCTTATTGATACCGATTACGGTAAATTGATACTTAAAGTTTTTTCTCCTAAAGTTAAACGCAACGAACGTTTCTTTAAATCTCTTTTAAAGGGAGATTATTATGAACGCCTTTTTGAGCAAACTCAAAAAGTGCGTAACGAGGGGCTACATTCTCTCAATGACTTCTATTTGTTAGCAGAACGGAAAACATTACGTTTTGTCCATACTTACATCATGCTTATCGAATATATCGATGGCGTTGAGTTGTGTGATATCCCCGATATTGATGAAACGTTAAAAAATAAAATTCAACAATCAATCCGTTCATTGCACGAACATGGTATGGTATCTGGTGATCCTCACCGTGGTAATTTTATTATTGAAAATGGTGAAGTACGCATTATTGATCTTTCAGGAAAACGGGCATCTGCACAACGTAAAGCGAAAGATCGTATTGATCTAGAACGACATTATGGTATTAAGAATGAGATTAAAGATCTCGGTTATTATCTTTTAGTTTATCGTAAAAAAATACGTAATCTTATGCGCCGCTTGAAAGGAAAGCCAGCACGATAAAGTAAAAGTCTTACATTTAAACGTCTTCGTCAGAACATTTCTATGCGGAGTTATTATTTCACAGGTTTATCATGAAGAATATTAGATACATTGACAAAAAAGATGTTGAAAACCTGATAGAAAGTAAAACGTCTGATGATGTTATTATTTTTCTTTCCGGCCCCACATCGCAAAAAACACCATTGTCAGTTCTGCAGACAAGGGATGTTATTGCTGTCAATGGTTCCGCGCAATATCTACTAAGTCATAATATTATTCCCTATATTTATGTACTTACTGATGTTCGCTTCTTGCATCAGCGTCGTGATGATTTTTATAAATTTAGCCAGAGAAGTCGTTATACCATAGTAAACGTCGACGTTTATGAACACGCTTCCAAAGAAGATAAACTTTATATCCTCCAAAACTGCCTCGTATTACGGTCCTTTTACCGCCGAGAAAAAGGCGGTTTGATAAAGAAGATAAAATTTAATATATTAAGTCAGATTCATAAAGAACTGTTGATCTCTGTACCGTTGTCTAAAAAAGGTCGTCTGGTCGGATTTAGCAAGGACATCAGTCTTGGTTATTGCTCATGCCATACTATTGCCTTTGCTGCAATTCAAATAGCATATACACTTAAGTATGCGCGGATTATTTGTTCTGGTCTTGATTTAACTGGTAGTTGTTCTCGTTTCTATGACGAAAGTAACAATCCTATGCCCTCGGAATTGAGTAGGGATTTGTTTAAAATCTTGCCATTTTTCCGTTTTATGCGTGATAATGTAGAAGATATTAATATTTATAATTTGTCAGATGATACGGCTATTTCTTACGATGTAATTCCATTTATTAAACCTCTCGATATCAGTACAGAAGAGTCAAAGGATAAGATAAGAAAAAAAATGGAATATAAAGCTTCAACTG
>NZ_JABWMS020000118.1:0-5340 GCF_013369155.2 Escherichia sp. 94.0001
ATGGGTGTAAGATGATTAAAAAAATCAGTATTAATTTTCTTTTCTTGATGGTAATGATAGATGTTGTTTTTGCCACATTGTTCAATATCCCTGTCTGGATGCATCTGTTTAATATTATTAATAACCTTGATGGTGTGAAACTTGGATTTATTATATCTCTTCCAGTCTTTCTGATATCTGCATTAAATTTTGTTTTTACACCGTTCTCATTCAGGTATATATTTAAACCTTTTTTTTGTATTCTGTTTATCTGTAGTTCCATTGTTACATATGCCACCATGAAATATGGTGTGCAGTTTGATAAAACAATGATGCAGAATATTTTTGAAACAAATGCAGGTGAAATGACATCATATTTCAATATGTCTGTTGTACTGTGGTTTTTATTTACGGGTATACTTCCATGTGGACTATTGTTGTTAGTAAATATCCGTTATCCTGAGACATGGATAAAGGGTATTATATATCGTTTAATATCAATGCTTGCATCTCTCTTGATTATATTTGCGATTGCGTTTTTCTTTTATAAGGATTATGCATCAGTTGGCAGAAACAACTCTTCATTAAATAAAGAAATAATACCTACTAATTATATCTACAGTGGGTTTAAATATGTAAGGGATTTTTTTGTTTCTCCTGGCGAGTTTCGTCAGACTGGAACGGATGCATCCCGCACAATAAATGAAAAACAAAAGCCGGTAATTATGTTTTTAGTTGTCGGGGAGACAGCAAGAAGTCAAAACTATGCTCTGAATGGATATTCTCGTGGTACCAATGATTTTACAAAGAAATATAATGAACTTATATCCTTTCATAATGTGCAGTCGTGTGGCACATCCACAGCCATATCTGTTCCATGCATGTTTTCAGATATGAAGCGAAAAGAGTTCAATTCCCGCAAAGCGGTAAATTCGGAAAATGTACTGGATATTCTGTACAGAACGGGGGTAAATTTACTCTGGATTGAAAATGACGGGGGATGTAAAGGTGTATGTAAGCGAATCCCTACAATTAATATTGAGCCATCAAATTCAGATAATACATTATGCAAGAAAAACTCATGTTATGATGAGGTTATGCTAAAAAATATTGATGAGTATATAAATAATAACTCAGAGGATAAACTTATCGTATTTCATTTGATGGGTAGTCATGGTCCTACCTACTATCTCCGTTATCCTGAGTCACATAAATATTTTAAACCAACATGTGATCGTAGTGATATCGAAAATTGTACGCATGAGCAATTGATTAATACCTATGATAATACAATTCGCTATACTGATTATATAATATCAAAATTAATTGACAAGCTTATCGAATATAAAGATGAGTATGATACTGTTTTATTATATGTCTCTGACCATGGAGAATCTCTGGGAGAAAATGGATTATACTTACATGGAACACCATATAATGTTGCTCCAGCTGAGCAAACGCATGTGCCTCTTATTACCTGGATGTCTCCGGGGTTCGTTTCCTCTAAAAAAATTGATTTGAATTGTTTGTCAGAACATGCTCTAAACAGAACAGTAAGTCATGATAATATATTTTCATCGTTACTGGGGTTATGGAATGTAAATACTTCAGTTTATAATAAAGAAGATGATATTATATCCTCCTGCAGATAGATACTGACATTTTTCTGAGGATAAGAGGTGAATACCTCTTATCCTTAAGTAAATATTAACCAGGTAACTGTGAATAATTTAGATGTTGGGCGTTATGAAAGTAATAAAACTCCCCATATAATGATAGCAACTAAAATCGTAATCAACACTGCGGCTGAACCCATATCTTTTGCTCTGCCTGATAATTCGTGATGTTCTGAACCAATTCTGTCAACAACTGCTTCAATTGCACTGTTAATTATTTCAACAATAATTACCATCATTGCCGAACCAATGAGTAATACTCGAGTAACAGAGTCAACATCCAGCCAAAAGGATATTATCAGTGCTGACAGAACCAGAATGCACTCCTGACGAAAGGCTGCTTCATAGCGCCATGCCGCACATAAGCCTTTCCATGAATAACCCGCTGCTTTAATAATTCTGGTAACACCAGTGGTCGTATTAGCCATAAATACCTCTTATTTAATTATATGTCTGAATATGCATTATAAAATATCAGTTAACATTAACAGGATTTTGTAATAAGCCACATTTATTCTTTCGGGAATTAAAAAACATAACGAAATTTTGCCTCATTCTGCATTTCATTGAAATAGTATGTTTCTCATCGAAAGCAAGTTTGTCAATATAAATTTGTAACAGAAATGACTTTCCGGGGATAAACAAAACTGTTCATGGCAATGGCTTTCTCTGTCGCCAACATGGATACATTGTTCCGGATAAAGCACTGATGTCATTGACTGACGCAGACTATCAGGCCATCTGATGCTTTCTTTTCCTTCACCGGTATTGATGATATGCCTTATGAAGGGGGACTTATTCCTGTAACCCAATCACAGGCACTGTGATTACTGGTTTATGATTGATGCTGATTTGAGCAGATATGCACAGCAGTTGTGGATTCAGGGGATATTTTCTGCCAGATATTCATACCAGATTGATGACCTCTTTGCTCAGATGCTCTTCGTTCTGAGCCAGCCAGGATTTTGTGGCCACATACATTGTTCGCCGATGGGGAATCGAGACAGGCGATTGGCTGTGATGCGATTTTGCCGCTAACTGAGGATGAGTCCGCCCCTCCCGGGGAATTCCTGTAAGTTAAGCCGTACCTGTTGATTAGCACTAAACTGGGTAATGAATTTATCTGCCAGTATGAATGATGCCGGGGACGGTTTTGAACTCCTGATGTCGGGTAATATGCAGGATTTTAATATTTGTTGTCGTCGGGATAATCATTATCCTGAACATAAACTGATACCTTTATCAGAGTTATTTGACGTTAATTATGGACTGAATCTTGAGCTGAATAAACTGGAGAAAGATTCTTCAGGAATTAATTTTGTTTCAAGAACGTCCAAAAATAATGGCGTCTCCGCCAGGGTTAAATTAAAAGATGGTATTAGTCCATGCCAGCAGCTGTGTTAACTGTAGCAGCAGGAGGTTCTGTTATGGAATCGTTTGTACAGGATTCACCATTTTATAGTGGAAGAGATCTTTATTGGTTACGTCCTAAAGTTGAACTGACTCTGGAAGAGAAATTGTACTACTGCTCTTGTATAAGAAGAAACAGACACAAATACAGCTACGGGCGTCAGGCAAACCGAACGCTGAAGAATTTACTGGTACCGTCATTAGATTCTGTTCCGGCATGGGTATATGGTGTGACAGGGAAAATAATATCTGAATTGTCTGAACGTTGAGACTAAGAGGGCCGGAGGCCAGGTGAATGGCCACCGGGATATTTATATCAGAGTATATTGGCGATTGATTTTGCCAGCTGGTCTTCCAGATGAGGTTTAGCTTCTTCAAACTTCAGATTAACCTGGTTGGCACTGGATACAACCCGGGTCTGGTATTTATGCTGGTTGCCGGTTTCTGTGCTTGTCTGAATTTTGGAGCCTGATGTTCCCTGACGCAAAGCTGCAACATTATCCGTTCTGACGCTGGTTCTGGTTCGCTCGGCAATCTGAACATCTGTAATCATTGTGTAATTTATATCTTCCACCATTGCATCCGCGGCCATGCCAATCAGACCGGTAGCCAGTCCAACACCGAGAGTGGTACCTGCCGACCCGGTATTGTACGCTGTGATTCCACCTCCAAGAGCAGCTCCGACTGCTGCACCTTCATAACCGCGACTCAGCCATCCCTGAGATTCACGCAGATCCATTTTGTCTGCTTTGAGAACGTTAGCCTGGATCCAGTAGTAAGCTTTATCCGGGGAAGTCATGATCTGATAACCTCTGGCTTTGACTGCATCGGCAATTTTTCCCTGTAGTCCACTCATGTCTTTATCCGACGTGTTTTTGATCTGCAGGAAAACGGTGCGTTCGCTCGCAGGTTCAAGCCAGATGGTTGAGGTGTACTGACAATAGCGGACACTACCATTTGTTCTTTTTTTAAGCAGCCATCTGATGATATTTTTCCCTGAAGGCTGCCGGGGAGATATTCCCCAGACGAGAGTGACGACGCTGACGATTGTAGAAAATCTCAATGTATTCCCGTATTACTGAGATGGCCTCATCCCGGCTCTTAAAACGATAGTGGCTCAGGCTCTCATTTTTCAGCGTTCCCCAGAAGCTTTCCATCGGAGCGTTGTCGTAACAGTTACCTTTACGCGACATTGATGTTTTCAGACCAAACTGCTCCTGTATGACCCGGTAATCGTATGCGCAGTACTGTGAACCTCGATCAGAGTGGTGGATTAGCCCGGCAGGTGGGCGCTGGCTCCTGAGCGCCATAAACAGGGCTTTACCTGTCAGCTCTTTTGTCATGCGCTCTCCCATGGCGTAGCCGACAATTTCGCACGTATAAACATCTTTGATGCCAGCGAGGTACAACCATCCCTCCTGTGTGGCAACATACGTCAGGTCCGCCACCCAGACCTGATTTGGTGCTGTAGGAGCGAACGTCTGGTTCAGCAGATTTGGCGCAACTGGCAGATTGTGGTTCGAGTTCGTAGTCGCCCTGAACTTGCGTTTCTGCTTACAGCGTAGCCTTAGCTCCTTACGAAGACGTGCCAGTCGGTCACGACCAACGATGATGCCATTCTCTGCCAGCTCCGTCTGGAGCCGCCGGGTTCCATATGTTTCGCGAGTGCGGATATGTGCCACCTTAATCTCCAGTTTTAGCCGCTCATCACTTTGTTTTCTGTCTGAGGGTTCATGCTGTACCCAGTTGTAATAACCGCTCCTGGATACACCAAATACCTGACACATCGCTTCAATGGGAAATTGTTGTCGCCATTGTTCGATTAACGCGTATTTTTCAGCGACTCCTGTGCAAAATACGCTGTTGTAGATTCAATTGGTCAACGCAACAGTTATGTGAAAACATGGGGTTGCGGAGGTTTTTTGAATGAGACGAACATTTACAGCAGAGGAAAAAGCCTCTGTTTTTGAACTATGGAAGAACGGAACAGGCTTCAGTGAAATAGCGAATATCCTGGGTTCAAAACCCGGAACGATCTTCACTATGTTAAGGGATACTGGCGGCATAAAACCCCATGAGCGTAAGCGGGCTGTAGCTCACCTGACACTGTCTGAGCGCGAGGAGATACGAGCTGGTTTGTCAGCCAAAATGAGCATTCGTGCGATAGCTACTGCGCTGAATCGCAGTCCTTCGACGATCTCACGTGAAGTTCAGCGTAATCGTAAGCGTACAGCCTGAACCGTCTGGTCAGAATCTGACGAATTAGACAAAGTGG
>NZ_JABWMS020000119.1:0-5048 GCF_013369155.2 Escherichia sp. 94.0001
GTTTGTGTGTCAGCTTTTCCGCAAGGTCTGACGGCGACGCCGCCCTGACAACATCGTAATGTTTAATCGACATCGAATTTCTCCCGTGTACAGGAACAGAGTTAAAAAGCCGGAACCGGAATCAAATCACAGGATGACCATCTGCCAGTGGCAGGTCATAAAAAAAAGCTGCGCAATGCGCAGCCAGAACTCACAAGGAAAATGATAAAAGGAATAACACTAGTGATGTACGCATGGCGCCTCCCGCTAAGTTCTGCAATGATCAAACAGAACTCGCTACGTGCCCTTAAAACTCGATCATTTAGCCCCTCCAAGGAGGATTCACCATGCGGTTGGTTTTTTAATAAACAGTAAACAAAAAAGTCAAGAATTATTCATTCTGTTCTTTCATCATCGGCCACAGCAATACCACAATGCCGCAGACCAGAGCGCCATCAGTCAGTACCAACATTATCCTGCTGGTGAAATCCATCATCACCATCACTAAAAGCAGGATCACAACAGCAAGCAGACACAGTTTATAAAACAATGTTCAGAAAACGCATTCAGCATGCCTAAGGTTCTATTCCTACGAATAGCCAACTTGCAACTTAAAATATTATTTATGCAGCCAATTAAATTCTGGTCCTTACAATATCAACCTGAAGATTCTTATCTTGTGCTGATTGATAAATGACAAACCTTTTACTACCTGCATTGAAAGAAGTAGACAAAACCAGACAATTATCATAACGAGCAAGAACATAATACCAACCATCATTATAATTAATCATTTCATATTCTTTCTTAAACTGTGGTTTGTAATATCCTGTCAGAAATGAAAAAAGCCAGAAATATGCCACAAAAGCAATCATCACAATCTCAAAAAAATGTTTTTTTATAAATGGCTTATCATAGAAGCATGATACCGATAAAAATCGCCCATAAGATCTTATCGAAATTGTAACCGCCAGCGCAATCGCTGCTGACAGTAGCAAAAGAGGTACCTGAATCTTCTGTCTCAATATAGAAAACTCAATAATTGCCGGCACAAACAATAATTCCACAGCAAAATAAAGGCGAAATACATTTAGCTCTTGCATAGAATGTTTTCTTTTCACTGCGAAAAAGAATACAACACCAATACCCCAACCGATAAGAAATATAGCAATGACGATAACTGCAAAAAATAAACTTCTGGCAACATCATCAACACCTGCACCTACAATCCACCATGGGAAGCCGTAGTAAAAAGAAGTACCCCATCCATAGAAATAAGCACTCCCCCATCCAAGGCATCCCATGTAGGCAATAAAAAGTGAAGAACTCCTGAGCAGTGCACCATCCTTCATAACCACCCCAATACAAGATGATAACATTGGCTTACAACTCATAACAAAAGCAATTCAATGCCGTCAAGAGGTTACAGGCTAAAAAAACTCTATTACATTGCAGTCAGCATGTTTACTACACAAATACAATTCAGAGCATAAAAACTACTCGGCGGCAGGTTATTGAGACTCATCAATGACATGTAAAAAACGCCCATTATTGGTGTCAAGTTTCCCCAAAGTTATTCAAAAAGTCAATATTATGCCGTTAATATGTTGCCATCCGTGGCAATCATGGCGCTAACGTGTGATCGCATTCAAAATGTTGTCTGCGATTGACTCTTCCTTGTGGCATTGCACAACCAGAGCGTCATACAGCGGCTTAACAGTGCGTGACCAGGTGGGTTGGGTAAGGTTTGGGATTAGCATCGTTACAGCGCGATATGCGGCGCTTGCTGGCATTCTTGAATAGCCGACACCTTTGCATCTTCCGCATTCTTTCTCAACAACTCTCCCCCACAGCTCTGTTTTGGCTATATCAACTGCCCGACCTGTACCGTGGCAATCTCTGCATCTTGCGCCCGGCGTCGCGGCACTACGGCTATAATCCGCATAAGCAAATGTTGCGAGCACTTGCAGTACCTTTGCCTTAGTATTTCCTTCGAGCTTTGCCACACCACGGTATTTCCCCGATACCTTGTGTGCAAATTGCATCAGATAGTTGATAGCCTTTTGTTTGTCGTTCTGGCTGAGTTCGTGCTTACCACAGAATACAGCCATTCCGAATCCGGCTTGTGATTGCGCCATCCCCATAGCAGCCATCACATCAGTACCGGAAAGAGAGTCAGAAGCCGTGGCCCGTGGTGAGTCGCTCATCATCGGGCTTTTTGGCGAATGAAATTTAGCTACGCTTTCGAGTCTCATCGTCTTCCCTTTTTGCCTGGCGTTACCATCAGGACGCCGTTAACTATTACGTGACGCTCACCTTTGCTGTCTCGGTTGTACTTGAGCACTGTTCCTCTTGCGCAGGAAAGCATCCTTGCCACTTCGGTCTGATTACCTCGTGTCTGGATAAGAAGCTCTGGTATCGTTTGAATTGTGGCGTTCATACGTTCTCCAGTTCGGTGATTTTTATTCCAAGCCGTCCGCCTGGTACTTTCACACCACGAATTACGCGAATGTCATCGAATTGCTCGTCGTCTTCCGCAAATCCGGCGTGGATAAGGGAGTCGAGTAAACCTTTCAGGATGTTATCGAGGTCGCGGCGGCGGGAGTCTGGAACGTCTGCTATGACTTTGATGCGGAGTCGTGATTTGGTGAAAATATCTAACTTGAGTTGGTGGATGATTTGCTGAACGTCTTTTCGGTATTTCTGGCCTTTATCGCTGATGTAGTATTGGCTTCCCCGTCTTCGCCAGTAGGTATTCACCGACGGCGGGTATGGAAGCACAAACTGATATTCGTTCATGACTTAATCTTCCCCTCCTTCAGCAGTATCGCCTGCGTCCTGATTACGCCTTCGAGGTGGTAAAGTCTGGCGTCTTTGTTGTCGAGATTATGGGTGCGTCTGTCGATTTCATCGTGACACGCGCTACAAGCCCATGCGCCGATCAGGTCTTCAGGCTTCATTCCAGTTCCGCAAATTCCAGCCATCCGGTAATGTGCCAGAACTGTAGTTTCAGGATTGCCATTGCATATGCCGTAAATACGAACCTGGCATTCTCTGCCGCGTGCTTCTTTGCGTAGGTTAGCCATTAAGCAGCCTCCCCTGTTACTTTCAGCATTCCGTTATCGAGCAGCTTTCTGGTCAGCCACTGTTGACCACGCCCGGTGATTTTTGTGGTGAACGATATCTGTATTCCGTGATTTGTGTTGACCGCTGTTTCTTTCACTGTGAAATAGCCGCGCTCCATATATTCCTGCATTGGCACATTTCGCCGGGAACCTGAAGCAATAAGGATTTTGTGATCACGCATCCACGCAAACAGTTTGTTTGGACCAATACCAACAACCTTTGCATAGTTTCCAATCAAAATTCCGCTGGCCTCGCCAACGCGATCGGCAAACTCAACTTTAGGTGCGGCAATTGCGAGCTGGTTTTCTAGTTGCATTTTCTGCTCAGCAAGATCAGCAGCAAGGCGTAACGCTTCTGGTAGCGTTTTTGGGATATTAACCGCAGCTTCTTCAAGCTCTCGCCAACGGTCAACAAGACGAGCGGTGAATTCCGGCGACAACTGGGCAACGACAATAATGCTGTCGCGCTTACCTTGTTCTCCTTCGAAGATGTAATAGCTTACCGGTCGGCCTGCGGTGGGCTTCTCCCCCATTGGGGGAAAAGCTATTACACCTCGTCCCGCCAGTCGTTCAATAGATTGTTTCACCTTGTCATGACGACTTCCCACCAACTCAGCGATTTCAATGCTGGTCATTTTGATGGCGTTGCTATTTATCAGCTCATTCATTGTCATGTCCTCTCATATTGAAAATTCACCAATAAAAAACCCAGCCGAAGCTGGGTTTGTTAAGTTGTCAATTGTCAGTAGCGATGCAGTGAAGGAGGTAATTCTTTGTTCTTAAGCCTTACCCATGCGGAAAGATTCGTTGGTCCGTCTGGCTCATTAATATCAACATCTCGTGTGTGATTGATTAAAACGTCTCTCGCCATTCCAATAACATACGAGAACTCATGACCGTAGTCGTAGCATCTGCCGGAATAGTTCGATTGAATTTGCTTTAGCGCTGGATACAATTCGCGGAATAATGCCTGTGAGCGGTTAGCATAATCCCATAACCATACAAGGCTGTTTGCTTCTTTTGCGGAAAGCTCGTTGGTGCTCTTCTCTTGTTTGCCAGTATTTTTCTTGCACTGCCTGAAATAGCAGTCTTCCAGTTTTTCGAACACATCCCACGCCTGATCGGTTTCGAGCATTTTGGCGTGACGGGCTGCGCCGCGTTCTGTCCAGAGGATGAGGGAGCGGGTTTTGGGAGAGATGGGATTTTGTGACTTACTTAAAGTAAGTCGCAAATTTTTTAATTCTTCACCCACTGCTTTAAAAAAGTGCTTTCCTTCGACAAAACGCTCTTTATTTCTGGTGAAGTTAACCTGGATATTCAGAATTTCTGTGTCATAAAGCTGCGCCAAAAGTTCGGTGGTGATAACAGGAATCTGGTTATGGGTGATCGGGGAGAGAGTTTCAACAGAGATTTGAGTTGTCATAATGACGCCCTCGAGTGGTTTCTAAATAACTCACCACCGACGACGCCAATCGTCTGGTGGTGAACTGTGCAGGGTTGGCGTAACCGGGAAACCGACCGGCGCGGATCTCTCCGCCCCCACACAGCCCACCATAATTCAGATGTGCGCGTGCATTCGACAATAAAAAAACACGCTCGCGGCGTGTGTCTGTCGCGGTCTCTATCCGGGACGCCAATCCCGACGCCAGATTTTGCTGGCATGCTGGGAATATAGCCCCGGATAAATCATCGCGTCAATCCCCTTATTTCCTCGCACGATGTCTTAGCCACCGGATATCCCACAGGTGAGCCGTGTAGTTGAAGGTTTTTACGTCAGATTCTTTTGGGATTGGCTTGCGTTTATTTCTGGAGCGTTTCGTTGGAAGGTATTTGCAGTTTTCGCAGATGATGTCGGTGAAACTTCGTCGCTGTCGTCTCATGCCGCCCTGTCTCCCCATCGCGCTTTCCATTCGAGAGCCAGTCGCGCTTCGTCTGACCACTTAA